>JAXEBU010000125.1:0-18128 GCA_034093895.1 Candidatus Choladocola sp.
CCTATCCGGCAGGCTGGGAAGAAGTCATCGGTGTGGGCGGTGTGGATCTGGATGCGGACGGAGAGCCGGTAAGCTCCCTGTGGTATCTGCAGAATGAAAGCATTTTTGTCTGTGCAGACGGAAACTGGCAGGGCGAAAAGGGCACCTCCTTTGCCGCACCGAAAGTGACAGCAGTGATTGCCCGGTATCTGCAAAATGCACCGGAAGAAGAGAAAAATGATCCGTGTGTGCGGGAATACCTGAAGGCACAGGCACAGGATCTGGGAGATCCGGGATATGATGCCGTGTTCGGCTGGGGATATGTGGCAGAAAACTGACATTGCAGGAGCGCTGCGGATAACAGAAAGAGTTATCCTGCAGTGCTCTTTTATGATTTATGGTGGCTGACACCGAACTGCCGGGACGCCGGATGCAGAAATAGTCGTTTTATGATAAGATAGAGTCAAAATAAGAATTGCCGACTTGCAAAGGAGAAAACAAAATGAGATTTTACACAGTTCAGAAAGAACAGGATTATTTGCCTGTGGTATCTTTTGACGGAGGAAAAACAGGATATGATGTTCGACAGTTCGGGATGGAAGCGCAGAGTATCGCTGAGTTGATCCGGACCAATAGTGAAGAAAACAGGAAATGCCTGGAAAATGCGGCAAAAACAGCAGATGATGCAAAGTCCATGGATCTGTCGAAGGAAAAAATCTGTGCACCGATCATTCACCCGGATCAGGATATGATATGTCTTGGCATTAATTACAGCGAACATTCCGTTGAAGCTGCACGATTTTCAGAAGATGCATTCGGAGGAGAGCGTTCGTTTACCATCTATTTCTCAAAAAGAGTGAACTATGCTTCCGGAACCGGAGATCCGATACCGGCATATGAAGGAATCGTAGATGGGCTGGATTATGAAGTGGAATTAGGTGTGATCCTTGGAAAAGATGTAAAAAATATCACTGCAGAGGAAGCAAAAAACAGTATATTCGGATATACCATCATCAATGATGTAAGCGCAAGAAATTTACAGACACGCCATAAACAGTGGTACCGTGGAAAAAGTCTGGATGGATTTGCACCCATGGGGCCGTGTATTGTGACAGCTGATGAAGTGGGAGATCCGGAAAACCTGAACATCAAAAGTGAAATCAATGGAGAGCTTCGTCAGAACAGCAATACCGGTTACATGATTCAGACCGTTGCAAATGCAATCGCTGAGCTGAGCGAAGGTATGACGTTGAAAGCGGGAACCATCATAGCCACCGGCACACCATCGGGAGTGGGAATGGGATTCAATCCTCCCCGCTTCTTAAAGCGAGGTGATAAAATAGTCTGCCATATTGAGAAAATCGGAGAACTCATCAATTACGTAGAGTAGGGGAGCAATGACAGCGTTTACGATTGAAAACCACAGATCGATCAAGAATCTTGCTGTGGGAATGCTTCTGTTTGTCATTCAGCAGAACCGGCTGAAACTGAAAAGGAAGGATAATGAACTTCTTGCCCGTGATGAACTGTTTTCCAAGCTGTCCGTCAATGTGGACGATGTCTTTCTGATGGTGGATGCAAAAAATCTCAATGTGGAATACGTCAGTCCGAATATTGAAAAGCTGGTCGGCATTTCAGAGCAGCAGGTGCTCAGTGATATCCATGAAATCGAGCATCTGATCCGGTCGGATGAACCGGTTCACATACTGGATCAGCTTTCCGGTATTCTGCCCGGCGAGCAGCGGGAGTGGGACAGAGAGTATATTCATCAGAAAACCGGTGAGAAACGATGGTTCCGTGTGGCTGTGTTCTGTACAGATATTCAGGGTGAGAAAAAATACATACTGGATCTGTCTGACCGGACCAAGGACAAGAAAATCAATCAGAAACTGGAGGAGGCTGTCCGTACCGCAGAGAACGCGAACCGTGCAAAAACCACCTTCCTGAACAATATGTCCCATGACATTCGGACACCCATGAATGCCATTATCGGATTTACCAATATCGCCCTGAAACAGGAAACGAAGCCGGAGGTAAGGGACTGCCTGGAAAAAATCGGTGACAGCTCGGAACACCTGCTTACGCTGATCAATGATGTACTGGATATCAGCCGTATTGAAAGCGGAAAAACCAGGTTTACCCCTGTTCCCGTCGATATCACGGAAGTTGCCGATGTGGCTATGGATATCATACACGGCTTTCTGTCCAACCGGGCAATTCGCTTTGATGTAAAAATGGAAAAACCGGAACATCCGTACGTGCTTGCGGATGCAGTCAGAATCCGGGAGATTCTGGTAAACATTCTGGGCAACGCGGTGAAGTTTACCGATGACGGCGGCAGCATCACCTTTACGTCCGGTTATCATCCCGGCGAAGACGAGCATCACATCAGAGTGCGCTATTGCGTGACAGATACCGGCGTCGGCATGAGCGAGGAATTTGTAAAACATATTTTTGATGAATTTTCCCAGGAGGAATCCAGTGCGAGAACCCATTATAAAGGCACCGGACTCGGTATGGCGATTACTAAACGGTACGTATCTCTGATGAACGGAACAATTTCTGTGGAGAGTAAAAAAGGAGAAGGCTCCACCTTCGTTGTGGAGCTTCCGCTGGAACTTACGGATGAGAGCAGGGTACAGAAACAGGATACGTCGGTTGCCGGTGTGAACATGAATGGCGTTAAAGTTCTGCTGGCGGAAGATAACGATCTGAACGCAGAAATCGCAATGGTACAGCTGGAAGAGCTCGGTATGAAGGTGACCAGAGTGGATGACGGTAAGAAAGCCGTGGAGTGCTTCCGTGACAGCGATACAGATACTTTTGACGTTATTCTGATGGATATCATGATGCCGGAGATGAACGGATATGAAGCAGCACAGGCAATCCGCAGTCTGCAGAACCATCCGGAAGCTGAAACAATCCCAATCATTGCCATGACAGCCAATGCCTTTGCTGAGGATATTCAGGCATCTTTGGAAGCCGGTATGAACGGCCATCTGTCAAAACCGATTGTAATGGAAGAGGTAATAAAGACAATTGCAAGAAATCTGAACAGATAAAAAAGCGGGCTGCCGGCGGAAGTCTGGTACCGGAGGAGGAACGGAAAATGTATATCAACACAAGGCTGGAGTGAAGGAATACAGAGTATGCTGTATTTACAGATATTTATGGGAAATGAAATACGACAGAAGGAGGAGAATAATGGCAGACACAGGAAAGTATATGGCAGATTCAGGGCGATATGAAGTAATGCAGTATCGCCGCTGCGGCAGAAGCGGGCTGATGCTGCCCGCAATCTCTCTTGGATTATGGCATAATTTCGGAGAAATTACACCGGAGGAGACGAAGCGGAGCATTTTGCGGACGGCATTTGACTGCGGGATTACTTATTTTGATATTGCGGATAATTATGGACCGCCTTACGGAGCTGCAGAGACAAGTTTCGGAAAAATAATGAGAGAGGATTTTCTCCCGTACCGTGATGAACTGATTATCAGTACGAAGGCGGGATATGATATGTGGCCGGGACCGTACGGCAATTATGGAAGCAGAAAGCATCTCCTGGCCGGAATTGATGGCAGCCTGAAGCGGCTGGGACTTGATTACGTGGATATTTTTTACCATCACAGGCCCGATCCTGAGACTCCGATGGAGGAGACTGCAGATGCTCTGGCACAGATTGTCCGGCAGGGCAAAGCCATTTATATCGGGATTTCCAATTATCACGTGAAAGAGACAAAAGAAATGACTGCGTTGCTGAAGGAACGCCACGTTCCTTTCGTGATACATCAGCCGAACTACTCTCTGCTGAACCGCTGGATTGAAACGGAAGGGCTGGATCAGACACTTCTGGAGGAGGGAATCGGCTCTGTCGTATTCAAACCGCTGGAACAGGGACTTTTGACGGGAAAATATCAGAATGGAATTCCGGAGGATTCCAGAATGAAAAAGGATCCGCGCTACTTAAAAGAAGAAAGCAGAAAAACAGATACACTTGAGCGGGTAAGCCGCCTTTCTGAAGTGGCGAAAGACCGGGGACAGTCTCTGGCGCAGATGTCTATTGCCTGGGTATTGAAGAACCCGGCGGTGACTTCCGCTCTGATCGGAGCCAGCAGACCGTCACAGATTACGGAAAATGTAGAATCACTGAAGCATCTGGAGTTTACTGAGGAAGAAGAACGGAGAATCCGGGAAATTTTAAAACAGGAGAACGCATCATGAGTGAACAGCGGGTCAGGATCTGCGACATCGCGGAGGAACTGGGACTGAGTACGGCGACGGTATCGAATGTTCTGCATGGAAAGACTGCCAGGGTTTCGGATGAAACGGTGCAGCGTGTGCAGGCACTTTTGGAGGAACGCCAGTATATTCCCAGCATGGCGGGGATTTTGCTGGCGCGGAATGATTCCAGGATTATCGGTGTTGTGGTAAATGATCATGAAAAGTATGAGGGACACGTGCTGGACGATGTGTTTATCTCCTCCTCGCTGAATGAACTGTCTACTGAGATCGAAAAAAACGGGCAGTTTATGATGGTGAAGAAGACAGGGGATCCGGAGGAGATTATCCGGTTTGCGTCCATGTGGAATATGGACGGGCTGGTGCTGATCGGATTCTGCGATCAGGATTACCGGTATCTGAGAAATCATATGCGGATTCCGTTCGTGGTGTATGACGGGTATTGCAGTGATACAGAGCGCATCTGCAATATCACAATCGATAATTTTGACGGCGGCCGTCAGGTGGGGTGTTTCTTCCGGAGGCTGGGCCATGGGCGGGCGCTTTGTATTTCCGACAATCAGATCTGTGTGGATCTGGAGCGGTATGAAGGATTCTGCGAGGGCTTTGGCAGAGAGAGAACGGAGTTCCTGCTGATCCCGATGCAGAAAACGGAGCGGATGGAATTCTATCGGAAAAATCTGGAGAAGCTTTGCGGCTGTACCGCCGTATTTGCCGTGTCTGATTTTTACGCGGTTGAGCTGATTCATTTTCTGCAGGGGCAGGGAATTGCGGTTCCGGGTCAGATTTCGGTAGCGGGCTTTGATGATACACCCATGTGTGAAATGGTGTATCCGGCGCTGACATCGGTACGCCAGGATGTGACACGCAGGGCACAGATTGTGGTGGAGAAGCTGAGAGCGCTGAAGGAAAAAAGGGAGACGGAGACCGCTGTCTGCCTACCGGTAACGCTGGTTGCGCGTGACAGTACGGGGAAAATGGGCTGAAATTGTGAGTTTTTCACAGTTTCAGTCCTTATTTTTTGGTACAGGTTACACGCTTAACCTTTGAAAACGGATCAGTGAAACGGTAAAATGAAAGAAAAAAGGACTTTGGAGGACAGAAATGGAACGTGATAACAGCTTTTTCCGGACAGTCTGTGCAGTGGCTGTACCTGTGTCCCTGCAGTCGATGCTGCAGTCATCTTTTGGCATTGTGGATCAGATTATGATCGGACAGCTGGGCAGTGTCAGTGTGGCCGGTGTGGGACTTGCCGGAAAATTTTCTTCTGTGTTTTCGGTACTCGTATCGGCGGTCGGTGCAGTGGCCGGAATCATGATTGCCCAGTATCTGGGCCAGAAAAACAGAAAAGAGGTTGAGAGAAGCTTTCTGGTGAATCTGGCGGTATCGCTGGCGCTTGCCGCGCTGTTTACGGTTTTCTGCCTGCTTTTTCCCGGGAAAATCATGGGAGTGTATACCCGGGATGGCCGGACACTGGAAGCTGCTTCGGATTACCTGTTCCGGATTTCGGGTACTTTTCTTCCGCTGGCAGGTGCTACGATGCTGGCAGCACTGTTTCGGTGTATGGAACGGGCATCCATTCCGCTGTTTGCCAGCCTTGCCAGTGCAGTTTTTAATACGGTGTTCAACTACATTCTGATTTTCGGAAAATGCGGATTTACTCCCATGGGCACAGCCGGCGCTGCGACAGCGACGGTGCTGGCGCAGATCATCAATTTCCTGATAATGGCAGTATTTTTCGTGCGGGAGATGAAACGAAACCGCGGGACAGTGAGCCGGAAGAGCAGCCATGCAGTGGAAGGTTTCGGCTGGCACCAGTACGGATGTATGCTGCTGCCGGTATTCGTCTGCGAAATGATGTGGAGCATCGGAGAAAACATCTATGCCGGTATTTACGGAAGGCTGGGAACGGAACAGATGGCAGCCATGACGCTGATCAATCCCGTTCAGGGGCTTATGATCGGTGCGCTCTGCGGACTGTCCCAGGCCGCCGGAGTTCTGATCGGGAAAAGGCTGGGCAGCGGACAGTACGATGAAGCGTATGAGGAGTCAAAGAAACTGATTTTCTGGGGCCTGGCAGGATCGATCTGTCTGTCCGGGATCATTTTGCTGCTGCGTTCTCCTTACGTGGCGATCTATCAGGTGGAAGAGGAAGTGAAGCTTCTGACAAAACAGATTCTCATATCGTATGCGGTGATTGCACCCGTAAAAGTGCTGAATATGATTCTGGGCGGCGGGATCATACGAAGCGGCGGAAAGACAGGCTATATTATGGTCATAGATCTGATCGGAACGTGGCTGTTCGGAGTACCGCTGGGGATGCTGGCTGCTTTTGTGCTTCGCCTTTCCATTCCTTACGTGTATCTGATTCTGTCGCTGGAGGAATGCGTACGTCTGGCAATATCCGTAGCTGTGTTCCGGAGAAAAGGGTGGATGCGCCGTCTCTGATCATGTATAATGAAAAGAAAAAGAGAAGGTGATAGGATGCGTTTGGGAGATGCTTTTTCGGCCATGCGCGCAGGCAGAAAAAACCCGGTCCGGGAAGCTGCAGGGGATAATCCGGATTCTGCAGAAAATCACGGTGGCAGAACCGAAAAGGGATGCGGACTGTCCACCGTCTGGAGTGAAGAAAAGTCTCCGGAAGCGGTGCTGGCAGAGTATCCGCGCCCCCAGTTTCGCAGAAGGCAGTGGATCTGTCTGAATGGATGGTGGAAGTATGCATTTACACAGAATAAAGTACGGCCGGAAACGTTTGACGGGCAGATACGGGTACCTTATTCACCGGAATGCAGAAAGTCAGGGGTTGGAAGGAGGCTGGAGCCGGGGGCGTATCTGTGGTACTGCAGAACGGTGACGCTGGAAGAAGTGTGTGAAGGGAAAAGGCTGCTGCTTCATTTCGGTGCGGTAGACGAGCGCTGTGCCGTCTGGTGGAACGGAAAACTGCTGGGAACCCACAGAAATGGTTATCTGGCTTTTTCCTTTGATGTAACGGAATACGTGCGGGCTGGAGAAAATACGCTGTGGGTCTGTGTGCAGGATGATACGGACCGGGGCTGCGAGTGCCGCGGCAAACAGTCGCTGGAGCCCGGCGGCATGTTTTATACGGCGCAGAGCGGAATCTGGCAGACGGTATGGATGGAATGGGTGCCGCAGAACGGAATCAGGGATCTGAAGATTACACCGCTTCTGGATGAGAGATCTGTACGCTTTGATGTGACGGTTGGGGCACCGGGAAAGGTCAGATTCCGGATTCTGGGGAGAAACAGAGCGTCAGAGCAGCCTGAGGAAGACCTGCCGGTGGCGGAGACATGGGAAAACCTGTCCGGAAATACGGGGACGGTCATTCTGAACGTGCCCGATGTTCATCCGTGGAGCCCGGAGGATCCGTTTCTTTACGATCTGGAGATTACGGCAGGGGAGGATACGGTCAGAAGCTACTTTGCCATGCGTAAATTTTCCGTGGGCGAGGATGGGCAGGGATATCCGCGTCTGCTGCTGAATAACAGACCTTACTTTTTTAACGGTGTTCTGGATCAGGGATACTGGCCGGAGAGTCTGTATACTCCGCCGGATGAGGAAGCGATGATTGCAGATATTGTAAATATGAAAGCGCTCGGCTTCAACATGCTGCGCAAGCATATCAAGACAGAGCCGATGCGTTGGTATTACCATTGTGACCGCCTCGGCATGGTGGTGTGGCAGGATATGGTAAACGGCGGCGGAAAGCTGAAAATGAGCCTTCTGTGCTATCTTCCCACGGTGGTGCCTGCTGTGACCGGACGAATCAGGGACAGCTGGAGATGGTTCTTTTCCAGACGGGACAGCGGCGGAAGAAAACGATGGGAGAAAGACTGCATTGCAATGGTGAAACAGCTTTACAATTGTCCCTGCATTGGCATGTGGGTGCCTTTTAATGAAGGCTGGGGCCAGTTTGATGCGCTGCGCATTACGGAAAAAATCAGGGAAACGGATGATACCAGACCGGTGGATCATGCCAGCGGCTGGTTTGATCAGGGCGGCGGCGATGTGAAGAGCGTTCACAATTATTTCAGACCTCTGAAAGTAAAAAAGGAAGCACGTCCTTTCGTGCTTTCCGAATACGGCGGATATTCCTGCCCGATACCGGGGCATCTGTACTCTGAAAAATCATACGGATACCGGGCGTACCGGAGCAGGGAAGAACTTACGGAGGCTTTTTGGGAACTGCAGAAGGAAATCAGAGCTCTGGAGAAAAAAGGTCTGTCCGCATCCGTCTACACCCAGGTCAGTGATGTGGAAGAGGAAATCAACGGCCTGTATACGTATGACAGGAAAGTATGTAAAATTGCTTGTGATTCATTTCGTCCTGTAGTAAAATAGACAGAAATTCATCAATATTTCAGAAGGAAATTTATTTCAGAATAATGATTACAGGAGTGTGAATTCATAATATGAAGAAAATGCTTTTTGTATATAACCCCAAATCCGGCAAAGGGCTGATTCGAAATCATCTTTCTGCTATTCTGGAAACTTTTGCAGCGAATAATTACGACATCACAGTTTATCCGACGGGAAAAGCAATGGATGCCTGCAGGATAGTGGAGAAGCGTGCCGGAGAGTTTGAGCTGATTGTCTGCAGCGGCGGTGACGGGACGCTGGACGAAGTGGTGACAGGTCTGATGACGAGTAAAAGCCATGTTACGATCGGATACATACCGGCAGGCAGCACGAATGACTATGCCAGCAGTCTCGGAATTCCGAGACAGATGGAACAGGCTGCCAGAGTAATTATGGAGGGAGAACCTTTTGCTTCCGATATTGGAAAATTTAATGATGACTATTTTGTGTATGTGGCTGCTTTTGGAATGCTCACTGAGGTATCGTATCAGACGAAACAGGAACTGAAAAATGTGCTGGGGCATGCGGCTTATCTTGTGGAGGGTATAAAACGTGTGGGATCCTGGAAGAGCTGCCGCCTGAAGTTGGAGAGTGATGAATTCTGCGGAGAAGGTGAGTATATTTTCGGAATGGTCACCAATTCCAATTCAGTGGGAGGATTTAAAGGACTCCCGGGTAAAAATATTGAACTGAATGACGGGCTGTTTGAGGTGATGCTGGTGCGTACCCCACAGAATATTATGGACTGGCAGGAAGCGCTCACGGCGATTCTGATGAAAGAAGAATCGAGCAAAATGGTGGTGCGTTTCAAGACGAGCAGACTGGTTATTACATCAGAGGAGCCTGTGGCATGGACCAGAGACGGTGAAAACGGAGGCGAACATACAAGAGTGGAAATGCAGAATCTGCAGCAGGTGCTTAGTATTATGACAGATGCGTCGGCAGAGCCTGTAGCACTCTTACAGCAATAAGAAGGAGGAGAAGGCAGTGGAAAAAAGGTATTTTGGTAAACTGAAGGACGGATCGGATACGTATCTGTATTCTTTTACCAATAAGAACAAAGTGACGATGGAAGTGACAGATCTGGGTGCCACACTGGTGAATCTTGTGGTGCCGGACAGAGAGGGCAGACTGACGGATGTGGTGCTCGGATACGAAGAGGCGCAGGATTATCTGGACAACACCTGCTTTTTCGGAGCTGTGATCGGAAGAAGCGGAAACAGAATCGGAAAAGCACGGTTTGAGATCAATGGCAGGACATACCGGCTGGCTGTCAATGACAATGAGAATAACCTGCACAGCGGACCGAACGGATACAGCTTCCGGAAGTGGACGGTGGAGAAGACAGATGAAGAAACGAATTCCATCCGTTTCTGTCTGAACAGTCCGGATGGAGATCAGGGTTATCCCGGCAATTTCCGGATTGCCGTGACTTATACGCTGACAGATGACAATGAGGTGATGCTTCATTATGAAGGCTGTTCAGACAGCGATACGATTGCAAATATGACAAACCATTCCTATTTCAATCTGAGCGGTCATGACAGCGGCTCCATGGAGGATCAGATTCTTACGCTTCACGCATCCTGCTATACGCCGGTAGTGGACAGCCAGGCAATACCGAACGGCGAGATTGCTCCCGTAGCCGGAACTCCCATGGATTTTACGGAGCCGAAACCGATTGGAAGAGACATTGAGGCTGATTTTGAACAGCTGAAGTTTGTAGGCGGATATGACCACAACTTTGTTCTGGACAAAGAAGCGGGAACCATGTGCAAAATGGCGGAAGCCTACAGCGAAAAGACCGGTATCCGGATGGAAGCATTTACCGACTGCTGCGGTGTTCAGTTCTACGCAGGTAATTTTATTACGGATCAGACGGGAAAGGGAGGCGTCACGTACGGCAGACGTCACGGTTTCTGCCTGGAGTCCCAGTACTTCCCGAATGCCGTGAATCAGCCGGAATTTCCGTCTCCGGTGCTGAAGGCGGGAGAAAAGTATGATTCGAAGACCAGCTACCGTTTCTCTGTAAAATAGTAAAAAAATATAAATGCAAAAAAAGTCACCGCAAAAAAATCCAGTTTTGAGTGGTGACTTTTTTTTTGCACAAAAATTCCCAGACTAATCCAAAATGATTCTATTTTATTCAAAATGCTTATGTGATAGTATGAAACCATCATAGAGCTATACAATATAGCTAATAAAAAACGGGAGGTTTCAAAATGAAAAAATTAGCATTAACAATGGCAGCTGTTATGGCAGTTGGTGTATGTGCAGTTCCGGCATGTGCAGAAGAAGCAGGCGGAAAAGTTGGTATCGCAATGCCGACACAGTCTCTGGAGCGTTGGAACCGTGACGGTTCTTATCTGCAGGAGCAGTTTGAAGCAGCTGGCTACGAAGTTGAGCTGACCTACTCTGACAATGAAGTTGACCGTCAGGTAAACGACATTCAGAACCTGATTTCTGATGGTGTTGACCTTCTGGTTATCGCAGCAATCGACGGTGAGTCTCTGAACACAGTTCTGGAAGAGGCTGCTGAGGCTGGAATCCCGGTTATTTCCTATGACCGTCTGATCAAATCCGATGCAGTTTCCTACTATGTATCATTTGATAACTACACAGTTGGTACACTTCAGGGCCAGTTCGTTGCAGATACTCTGGATCTGGAGAATGCAGGCGACGCAACATACAACATCGAGTTCACAGCTGGTGACCCGGCAGACAACAACGCAGGATACTTCTTCAACGGTGCATACGATGTTCTGAAAAAGTACATCGAGGCAGGCACACTCGTAGTTGTTTCCGGACAGACTGATTTCGATTCCGTAGCTACTCCGGCATGGGATACTCAGACAGCTCTGGAAAGAATGCAGAACATCCTTGCTTCCTACTATGCAGACGGAACACAGCTTGACGTTGCTCTTTGCTCCAACGACTCTACTGCACTCGGTGTTACACAGGCAATCGAGTCTGACTACGCCGGTGAAAATGCAGTTCTGATCACAGGTCAGGATGGTGACGAAGCAAACCTTGCTAACATCGTTGATGGAAAGCAGACAATGACAGTTTACAAAGCAGTTGCCAACGAAGCAGTTGTTACTCTGGACCTTGCAAAAGCTATGCTGGGCGGAGAAGAAGTTGACGGTTCTCTGATCGAAGCATCAGGCTGGGACTTCGACTGTGCATATGATACAGAGTCCTATGAGACATCTGAAGGCAACAAGTGCCCGTCCTTCCTTCTGGTTCCGACAGTTGTAACAGCTGACAATCTTGAGGAAGCTCTGGTTACTCCGGGATACTACACAATGGACGATGACGGATATCTTCATCCGGCAGGCTGATCAGCCAGTACCCCTGATTAGAAAACAGAATTAGATGACAGATGGGCGGGGAATCCCCCGCCCGTTTTTTAAGAGAGAGGAGGATACATCTTGGCTGACAATATTCTGGTAATGGAGCACATTACGAAAGAATTCCCGGGTGTCAAGGCTCTGGACAATGTCAATCTGGAGGTTCAAAGAGGAGAGATTCATGCGCTGATCGGTGAGAACGGTGCAGGAAAATCTACTCTGATGAATGTGTTAAGCGGACAGTATCCGTATGGCAGCTATACAGGTACCGTTACGTATGAAGGTCAGGAATGCCGTTTCAAAAAGCTGAAAGACAGCGAAGAAAAAGGAATTGTCATTATCCATCAGGAGCTTGCTCTGGTTCCGATGCTTTCCATCGGTGAGAACATGTTTCTCGGAAACGAAATCAAAAACAGTATGGGCTATATCGACTGGGACAAGACGTACAGTGAAGCCGAAAAACACATGGCGCAGGTGGGACTCCATGAGTCGGCACAGACCTTAATCAAAGATATCGGTACAGGAAAACAGCAGCTGGTTGAGATTGCAAAAGCCTTTTCAAAGCAGGTAAAACTGCTGATCCTGGATGAACCTACGTCATCACTGAACGATGAAGATGCGAAAATGCTGTTGGATCTTCTGATTGAATTCAAGAAGAATGGTCTGACTTCTATTATCATTACTCATAAATTGAACGAGATTGTTTACTGTGCTGACCGTGTTACGATTCTCCGTGACGGAAGTACGATTGAGACGCTGACCAAAGGTGTGGATGACCTGAGTGAGGACCGTATCATTAAAGGCATGGTTGGCCGTCCCATGGAAGACCGTTATCCGAAGCGTGAAAAGAACGTGCAGAAGGATATCATGATGGAGGTTAAGAACTGGACGGTACATCATCCGCTCTACCATGAAAAGATCGTGGATGACAATATCTCCTTCAAGGTACATAAAGGAGAGGTAGTCGGATTCTCCGGACTTCAGGGTGCAGGACGTACGGAGCTTGCAATGTCAATTTTCGGAAAGAGCTATGGAACCGGTATTTCCGGCGAACTGTATATCAAAGGCGAAAAGGTGGATCTGAAAGACCCCCGTGCGGCAATCCAGCACGGAATTGCGTACGTGACCGAGGACCGTAAGACGAACGGACTGATCCTCGATGAGTCCATTCGTTTTAACACGACACTGGCCAGAATCGGAAAGGTCTGCAACAGAGGCGTGATCAATGTGGACCTTGAAGTACACGAGGCTGAGAAAATGACAGAGGCCATGGGAACGAAGACGCCTTCCAACGAGCAGAAGGTGGGAAATCTTTCCGGTGGTAACCAGCAGAAAGCGCTGCTGGGCAAATGGATGTTTGCCGAGCCGGAGATTCTGATTCTGGATGAACCGACACGAGGTATTGACGTAGGTGCAAAATACGATATCTACTGTCTGATTAATGAGATGGTTGCCAATGGAAAGGCCGTAATTATGATTTCTTCCGAGATGCCGGAGCTGCTGGGTATGTGTGACCGTATTTATGTCATGAGTGAAGGCAGAATGGCAGGAGAACTGGATGCGGCAGAAGCGACACAGGAAAAGATCATGAGCTACATCATGCAGAATTCCTGATTCCGTGCAGTCATTTCGGATGCGGGCAGTTGCGGATGCGCAATTACCTGTTCCTGATACCAAGAAAGGAGAAAAATGAGATGAATTCAAAGGTAAAAGATTTTCTTACAAAATATACCATGGTTCTTGCACTGATCGTCGTGTTTGTTCTGTTCTGCGTTCTGACAGACGGAAGACTTCTGTATGCACAGAACATGTCAAACCTGATGCTGCAGAACGGTTACGTTCTGGTGCTTGCCTGTGGTATGCTGCTCTGTATTCTGACAGGAGGTAACATCGACCTGTCTGTAGGTTCTGTAATCTGTTTTGTCGGCGGTGTTGCTGCCGTACTGATCGGCAAAGGTTTCAACCCGGTTCTTACCATTCTCGTCGGTCTGATCATCGGTCTTGCAGTTGGTGTATGGCAGGGCTTCTGGATTGGTTACATGAGAATCCCGCCGTTTATCACAACTCTTGCCGGCATGTTTATTTTCCGTGGATTCGGACGTCTTGTTCTCGATAATAAGACAGTTTCCATTCAGAACAAGAGCTTCCTGAACGTATTTACTTCTTACGTTAACATTCCGGGACTGGATGATACGGTAAAGTATTCCGCTCTCGTTGTTGGTATTCTCGTAGCCTGCTACGTGATTTTCTCTACCGTAAAGTCAAGAGCAAACAAGGCGAAAAAAGGATATCGCCAGAATACGGCACTTTCTGATTACGGAAGATCCGTGATTATCGCAGTCGTTATTATCTGGTACTGCTCAAAACTGAGCCAGTATAAAGGTATTCCGGTAATGCTTCTCTGGGTTGTGGCAATCTGCCTGATCTACAATTTCATTACTTCCAAGACTGCATTCGGACGTTACTTCTACGCAATCGGCGGAAATGAGAAAGCGACCAAGCTTTCCGGTATTGACACAAATAAAATCTACTTTATCGCATATGCAAACATGGGCCTTCTTGCAGGTCTTGCAGGTCTGCTCTGTGCAGCACGTGTAGGCTCTGTAAACGGAAGTACAGGTACTTCATTTGAGATGGATGCCATCGGTTCCTGTTTCATCGGCGGTGCATCTGCATACGGCGGAAGCGGTACAGTCGGCGGTGTTGTAATCGGTGCTCTCCTGCTCGGTGTTATCAACATGGGTATGTCTATCATGGGTATCGGTGATTCCTGGCAGTACGTGGTAAAAGGCGCCGTTCTTCTGGTGGCAGTTGTATTTGATGTAATTTCCAACCGCAAATCCGGTTCATGATGAAAAACAAGAGAACAGTATAAGACAGAATTGGGCTGCCGCATGAGAAAGAATGCGGCAGCCTTAACTTTTCGTGCATGCTTCCGGAAAAAATATGTTATAATTGAGAAAGACAGTGACAGACTGTGTGACAATACCGATAAAGGACACGCCATGAAAAAATCAACAAAGACAATTTCATTCATTCTGTTCTGCTGCATACTGCTTCTTTCCGGGATCTGGATTTATTTTCAGAAGAGTATGGAAAAGGTGGATCTGGATGGCAGCGGAAAGAATACCGTTTATAAAAAACATTACGTCCTGATTGCGGACGATGACAAATCGCTGCTCTGGCAGTCGGTTTACGAGAGCGCGAAGACAGAAGCGGAAAAGGCCGATGCGTATCTGGAGCTGATTCAGCCGGGCGAGAATGAGAATTATTCCCAGACGGACTGTCTGAGGATCAGTATTGCGTCTCAGGTAGACGGGATCATTCTGGAACCGGACGGCAGTGATGAGGTCAGAGCACTGATTGATGAAGCAGTTACAGAGGGCATACCGGTGATTGCGGTGCTGGAGGATGATTCGGAGAGCAGACGAATCAGCTTTGTGGGACTTAACAGCTACCAGATGGGAGATGCCTACGCAGAGCAGGTCCTGAAGTTTCTGAAGGACGGAGAGACAAAGATTGAGGTACTGATCAGTTCGGAAGCGCGGGATTCCGGCACGAATCTGATTTACTCCCAGATTGTGCGATCCCTCGATCAGAAAAAGAGACCGGATCAGGAGATCAGCATTACGGCCTGCAACATTGAAAGCTCGGGAGATTTCACCTCGGAAGAAGCCATAAGAGACATTTTCCTGAGTCAGGAGACACTGCCGGATATTCTGATCTGCATGGACGAGGTGATCACGGAATGCGCGTATCAGGCACTTGTGGATTACAATAAAGTGGGAGATATCGACATTATCGGTTTTTATTATTCCAGCATGATTCTTGATGCGGTTCAGAAGGGAACCGTGCCGGCAACGATTGCTCTGGACACAGAGGAAATCGGACGGTACAGCGTCAATGCGCTGGAGGAGTATCTTCAGCTGGGCCACGCCAGCAACTATTACAGTGTGGGGCTGAATGTGATTACGAAGGATAATGTATCCGGATTTCTGAAGACAGAGGTATCGCAGGAAGGACAGGAATGAATCAGAAAGAAAAGAATATCGTGACCAATTCCATACAGACGAAGCTGAGCGGTGTCATGCTGCTCGTTCTCGTGTTTGTGCTCTGTATGAATTTCTTTATTTTCAGTCAGATTAATTCGGCCGTACAGCGGATTGACGCTGTCTTTTCCAGTAACGTGACGATCAATACGCTGTCGGAAACGCTGGAA
The DNA here is from genome assembly GCA_034093895.1 of Candidatus Choladocola sp. Classification (GTDB taxonomy): domain Bacteria; phylum Bacillota; class Clostridia; order Lachnospirales; family Lachnospiraceae; genus Choladousia. Next base: position 16,168 of record JAXEBU010000125.1, read on the forward strand.
GAGATTCAGAATACGGTGTACGAATATCTGAATACGAAGAGCAGCCAGGCCCTGGAGGACTATTACCGGTATGAGCAGGACTACCGCAGACTGATGGAAGACCTGAATGACCGCAATGTGGACAGTGAAATCAAGATGCTGGAGAAGAATATCCGGCAGATGTCGGAGAGTTATCTGGAACAGACGGATCTGACCGTACAGGCAAAGCGCGGCCGAAATGTGGAAAAATACAAAGAATACTATGAAGAAGCGACGCAGATCTTTCAGTATATCAACTCGTATATTTACAAGCTGAACAATCTGCAGTTTCATCAGAACTCAGCCAATTATCAGATGCTGCTTTCCGCAATGAATGTGCTGGAACAGGTCAGCATGATGATTATGCTGGTGGTTTTTGCTGTGGGAATCATTGTCACGGCACTCCTGATCCGTGATATGATCCGTCCGCTGATGGCACTCTCCTCGACGGCACACGAAGTGGCGCAGGGAAATCTTGATGTTCCGCAGCTGCCGGTGGTGGCAGAGGATGAGATCGGCGTGGTAACCCGCGGCTTCAATCAGATGCTGGCCAGCATCCGTGAATACATCGATAAATTAAAAGACAGTATGGAAAAAGAGGCGCTTCTGAAGGAACGGGAGCTTTCCATGGAGGCTCATCTGAAGGAAGCCCAGCTGAAATTCCTGCAGGCACAGATCAATCCTCATTTTCTGTTTAATTCCCTGAATGCAGGCACTCAGCTTGCCATGATGGAGGATGCGGAAAAAACGTCTGTTTTCCTGGAACGGATGGCAGATTTTTTCCGTTACAATGTGCGGAAGGTGGGAGACGATGCGACGCTGCAGGAGGAAATCGATCTGGTAGACAACTATATTTATATTCTGAATGTCCGTTTTGCCGGTGACATTACGTACAGGAAAGATGTGGATGAGGGAATTGATGACATCCGTATTCCCAGTATGACGCTGCAGCCGCTGGTGGAAAATGCGGTGCAGCACGGCATTCATGACTGCCTGGAGAAAGGGTGGATCCATCTTCAGGTTCACCGGGAGGAGGACAGGCTGCGGATCACCGTCAGTGACAACGGCGAGGGGATCAGTCAGGAAAAAATCCGGGCAATTCTGGAGGGACGCAGAGCTTCCGGAAGTGAGCATCCGGATTCCACGGGAATCGCCATGGATAACGTGATTCATCGCCTTCAGCTGTATTATAACCGGGACAATCTCCTGCAGATTGAAAGTGACGGCCCCGGAACAGGCACAAGAGTGACGATTCTGATTCCGCTGGAAGCGGAAGGATGAGCAGAAACAGAAAGGAAAGACAATGTACCGTATATTGATAGCAGATGACGAAGGTATTATGCTGGAATCTCTGAAGAGCATTATTTCCAGCCATTTTGGCAGCGAATGTATTGTAGAGACGGCAAAAACGGGAAGAGCAGTGATCGAGAAGGCGGAATCGTTCCATCCGGATGTGGTGTTTATGGACATCCATATGCCGGGGATCAATGGCATTGCGGCCATGCGGGAGATTAAAAAATTTAATGCGGGAGCCCTGTTTTATATTATTTCTGCCTATGACAAGTTCGATTACGCAAAGGAAGCCATTGATCTTGGCGTGGAGAAGTATCTGACAAAACCGATCTCGAAAAAAACAGTCATATCCGTTGTGGAAGAGGCCATGGCCAAGGTGGATGGCGGACGGAAGCAGCGCAGCGATCTTCTGAGAATTCAGGAAAAGCTGGAAACGGTCATTCCGGTGGTGGAAAGCGGATTCGTCAGTAATATTCTGTTTCAGAATGAGATGCAGGATGTGAATTATTACAGGCAGCTGCTCGATATCGAAGCTCCCTACGGGTACGTCATGGTGGTGCAGTTCGGCCGCGATTACGACAACGGAAGGCTGGTCAGCCCGGTGGGAATCAATGTAAAGGCACAGGCGTTCTATCCGGAATTCCGGGAGA
>JAXEBU010000126.1:0-3193 GCA_034093895.1 Candidatus Choladocola sp.
CGCTTTACGTCAGTACCGAGCCAGCACGTATAAAGACTGTCATCTTCCACATCGACCATACGGTCTGCCACAATCACGGGAATTCCTGCATCCTTCGCTTCCTGAAGCACCGTATCCCATCCCGTCTCCAGAATCGGATTCAGAATAATATAATCGACCTCCTGCAGAATAAAATTCCGAAGTGCCTTGATCTGCTTTTCCTGTTTCTGCTGGGCGTCCTCATACAGAAGGTAAAAACCGTCCTCCGAACGGAATGCGTCTTTTACCGACTTTGTGTTGGCAATACGCCAGTCCGATTCAGCGCCCACCTGCGAAAAACCCACCGTGATAACTTCTTCCTCCTGCATGGCAGCTTCTGTCATTTCTGCCGTGTCATCAAATGCTCCGTCTCTGCCGGTACTGCAGCCGGCACAGAACAGTCCCAGAACCGCAAGGAAGAAAATACCCACCTGTCTTAATAATTTCAGCATGGTTTTTCTTATTTGTTTCTCTCTTTGATCTTTGCAAAAACACTCTGCAGTACAATGAAGAAGCAAAGAAGAATGGCAGTGATAATATTGGACCAGGAACTGATCAGTTTTCCGTTCGTCTTGACAAGAGTGGAAATTGTACCGTTGATCAGCACACCCACCAGTGAGCCGAAGACATTTCCGACACCGCCGGTCAGCAGTGTACCGCCGATAACAGCGGAAGAAATTGCATCCATCTCCAGTCCGGTTGCCTGCTGTGTCGTGCCTGCCATCGTATTCAGGCAGTAGCAGATACCGCCGATTGACGTCAGGAAGCTGGAAAGCACGTACGCTTTCAGTTTCGTCTTTTTCACATCAAGTCCCATCAGCGTTGCAGACTGCTGGTTTCCTCCGATCGCATAAAGGCTGCGACCGAATTTCGTGTAGCGAAGCATCAGGAAGATCGCTACCACCACAAGGAGTGCCACAATAACGGTTACACGGATATACGGCATCTGAAGAACGCCTTTTTTATTCACGTAACCGCCGAAGGGAAGTTCAATCTTCAAACCGGACAGTTTTGTAAAAATCTTATCCGATACGATACTTACCTGTTCTTTACAGATCACTGCCGTCATGCCGCGGGCAAAGAACAGACCCGCCATCGTTATGATAAACGGCTGAATATCAAGATACGCGATACAGAATCCCTGTACGAGACCGAACACAATACCGACTGCAAGCACCAGAATCATCAGTACAGGACTGCTCCATCCCCACTGTTCAATGCCTACGGCAATCAGCATACAGTCCATGGCCACCAGGGAACCGACGGAAATATCGATACCTCCGGTCAGCATGACGCAGGTCATTCCACATGCGATACAGATCAGTCCGGCATTATTAATCAGAATATTCAGGAATGTCTGTACTCTCGTGAAACCTTTGGAAGCGTATACCACACATCCTGCCCCGTACATTACAATAAACAGAACAACTGTAATCAGCAAAAGCAGGGTATTGCTGTTTATCTTTGACTTTTTCATGCCTGTACCCCCTTTGCTGTTCTCCTGCTGCCAAGCTTTTTGAAGAAATCTTTCGCAGGCTCAGACTGAATGACAACAATCAGAATTACCACGATCGCCTTGAATACAGGTGACTGAGCGGTAGAAACGCCCAGAGCCAGCAGCGTCGTGTCAATTGCCTGGATCGTATACGCTCCGATTATGGAACCTGCCAGGCTGAATTTTCCTCCGCCGAGGGAGTTTCCTCCAAGGGCAACTGCCAGAATCGCATCCATCTCCATATTCAGGCCTATATTGTTCGTATCTGCGGAGTAGATACGTGATGTGGCCACCATGCCTGCCAGTCCTGCGCAGAGACCGCAGATCACGTAACACAGAAGAATGATTTTTGCGGAATTGAAGCCTGCGATACGGGATGCTCTCTTATTAATACCAACACTCTGAATGTAGGTGCCGAGGGCAGTCATCCGAAGCACCAGAGTCGCTACCGCAATACATACTGCGGCAATAATAATCGGAGTAGGAATAAATCCGATATATCCGCCGATTTTCTGGAAAGACGGCACACGGACGTACACAATCTGGCTGTTGCACAGCAGAAGACCTATGGCACGGCCGGCCGACCAGAGAATCAGTGTTGCCACCATGGGCTGGATATTCAGGTAAGCCACCAGCGTTCCGTTAAACAGACCGCAGGCACATGCCGTCAGAAGTCCTGCACCGATTCCGACAAACAGAGGTACTGCATATTCGGATACGTTTACATTTCCGAATCCTGCCAGAAGCATACAGCACATACCTCCATAGAGGCTCATAACTGAACCGACTGAAATATCTGTACCTGCAGAAGACGATACAACAAGTGTCATACCGATGGCAAGAATCGCCGCCTCACTTCCGCGGTTCAGAATATCGATCAGACGTCCGTACAGAACACCGTTTTTGATTGTAATCATAAAGAAGTTCAATGGTGCGTTTCCGCAGGCCACATCATAGACTACGTTGAGCAGCATGACAAGGATCATACTGAAAATCGGCAGGAACAGGCGTTTCTGCGTTAACTTTTTCAGACTACTCATCGCGATCACCTCCCGCTATTGCTTTCATAACATTCATCTGATTCATGTCTCTCTCATCGATCTCTCCGACCTTGGCACCGTCACGGAGCACTGCCATACGGTTACACGTACGAAGCATTTCCTCAATTTCAGAAGAAATAAAGATCAGGCTCTTTCCTTCTTCTGCCAGCTGCAGCACCAGCTTCTGGATCTCCGTCTTTGTTCCGATGTCAATACCACGGGTCGGCTCGTCCAGAATCAGGAAATCGGGATTCGTCGCCAGCCACCGGGCAAGAATCACCTTCTGCTGGTTTCCGCCGGAAAGCTGTTTGATCAGTGTCTCCCTGCTGGCTGTCTTGATCTGAAGCAGATCAATAAATTTGTCTGCAATTTCACACTGTCTGGCCATCGGAATTTTCTTCATAATACCCAGCTTTGCCTGCACGGCCAGAATAATATTTTCTCTGACAGACAGATCTCCGATAATTCCCTCTGCTTTCCGGTCATCCGGAAGAAGTCCCATGCCAAGATGCATTGCATCGATCGGGTTCTTGATTTTCACTTCACGGCCATTTACCTTCAGCGTACCGGTCTGTGCACGGTCAGCTCCATAAATAACACGTGCCAGTTCACTTCGTCCGCTTCCCAGCAGACCTGTCAG
>JAXEBU010000127.1:0-6223 GCA_034093895.1 Candidatus Choladocola sp.
ACCGGCGACGGATGGCACGATCAACGATCTGATCGACGGGCGTCTCGTCTGCGGTGCCGGCGGAGGCGGTTTTCTGCAGGTGATCCTGAAAAAGGGAGTCAGCAGGGAAGATGTACATAACAGACTGAAAGCCGTCTTCCAGGACAGCCCGGTGGATGTTTGGGACTGCGAACTGGTCTGGTAAAAAAAAGAGGCTGCAGCAGCAGCCTCTTTTAAAATTATGTAACTCGAAAACAGAAGAATCGAGCTTACGGACGCGGGAACTGTCCCAGTTTCGGATATTTAGCGTCTTTGATCTTGAATCCGTTTGCTTTGTACTCTTCGTAGTTGAAGTTAGCAATCTCGTCGTAAGCTAACTGATGGAATTCGCACCATCCTTCGATATCTTCGTAGTCATCACCCATTTTTGTATTCAGGAATGCGTCAGCCATCTCGATACCGAGCTGCGGAGCAACGTACATTCCACCCATGGAAAGGATGTTGCAGTTGTTACCGGTTGTAGCACGGCGAGCTGCCATCAGAGACTCACAGCAGGCAGCCTGAACACCAGGACATTTTCCGGCTGCAATGTGGATACCCATACCGGTACCGCAGAAAACGATACCTTTCTCGTATTCGCCTTCAGAAATCTTTGCTCCAACTGCGAAACCGATACGATGGAACATTTCCGGATTCGGATCACCGACTTTAACACCGATATCTTCAACTTCCCAACCGTGTCTTTCAAGATGAGCTACTACAGCATCTTTCAGAGCTACACCTGCAAAATCTGCTCCTACAACTAATTTTTTGTCAGCTACTGTTTTCATAATTTGATTTCCTTTCGTTTTTTTGATTTATGAGGTCGCCGTAAAAGACGATCCGTTCATGTAATTAAAGAACAGGTAACAGAGGGAGAATACATTTGCCGGTTGGATATTGTGATGCAGGCAAACGTTTTCCTCTCATAACTAAAATATATAGCACATTACCCATAAATGTCAATAGTAAACTTGTTAATCGGCAAAGAAAATATGCATATTCCCCAATTGTATTACAATTCAGACGCTTCTTTCGGGTAAACTGCCTCGATTTCGCAGAAAATTGTTCTCAAAAATCAGACGGAAGATGGTGTATGCCGTAATTGGATGGAAATATCAGAATATTTACAATGGGAAAAATAATCAGGATGAATATCTGCAGGAGGTATTACGCCATCCTGTCTGCTTGATTCACAGTCCGGCTTATGGTAAAATCAGATACAAAATAAGCGCAGTTTGATTTCAGAAAACAATGTTGCGCGATGGAAAGAATCCTGATATAAAACAGAAAGAGGAGAATTATGGAAGAGACATACAGAATTCAAAAGGTGGAACAGCCGGTTTTGCGCCTTCCTCACGTCCGTTCCATGGGCGTGATCGGAGATCCGGGATGTGAGGGCCTTGGCACTTACAACATGAAAGTGTTTGCGGGAACGCTGGAAAGAAGCGCGAAGGATGATATAACACTGATTGCCGGAGACCTCGTTCCGGCAGGCAGCAAACATTACTATGAAGAAATCAGAAACCTGACCGAGGTGATTGCCCACAATGATGTCTATGTGCTTCGGGGCAATCATGACACGGGAGCTTATACAGATTATTTCGGCAGAAAGAATTATGCGCTGCTGGCGGACGGATTCGCTGTGGTGGTGCTGGATAATGCCATGCGGACCTTTGAGGAGGAAGGACTCGCCCTTCTGAAGCAGGTGCTTGCCATGGAAGAGGTGCGCAGAGCTGTTGTTGCTTTTCATATTCCGCTGCCCAACCATTTTATCCGGAATTCTGTTTCGGAGGCGGAGCAGGAGCGCCTGCGGGAAGCGTATCTGCCGTGGAAGGATAAAGTGAAGTATTTCCTCTGCGGCCATGTGCATTCCAGATTTGAGGATGTCGTCGACGGTATTCCTCTGATCTGTACCGGCGGCGGTGGTGCTTTGATCGAGGATGTGTCGGAAAATATCCGGGCATGTGATGTGGAGCATCATATGGTTCATTTCTTTATGGAAGAGGATGAGCTGAGATACCGGTTTGAGGAGCTTTCGGAAAATGCTTATGAGAAAGAGCGCAGAATGCCCATTCTGAGAGAAAATCTGGAAAAGACGGTTGCTTCTGAGCTGATGGCACATCTGAAGTACCTGATGTTTGCCGACCGTGCGAGACGGCGCGGCATGGAAAAGATTGCCGCTCTTTTTGAGGCGCTGGCTGCGTCGGAATACCATCATGCCAGAAATTTCTATTCTGTAATTCAGAATCAGATGCCTTTCGGAGAATCTGCAGAATCCTTCATTCCTGGTGAAGCGTTTGAGTACCGGCAGTATTACAGGATGATGGAGTCCTACGCAGAGCAGGAAGGGGCGCCTCTGGCAGCTCAGGCGTATTCCGGTGCAGCTGCGGCGGAGAAGGTTCATGCGGAGCTTCTGAAGGAGGCTGCATCCATGGATCAGTTTGACCGTGCCACAGTTTACGTCTGTCCGATCTGCGGGTATGTGATGACCGGCGATCCGCTTCCGGAACGCTGCCCGGTGTGCGGAGGACCGCAGCGGCAGTTTGAAGTTTACCAAAGTGAGACGGTATAAGAAGTAATATCTGTAAATTTTACATAAGATATGGTAATTTTACTGATTAATGTTTTGCTATTTCTTCTGTACTTTGGTATACTGGACTTATCAAGGAAAAATATAATTGTCAGTCTGGCACATTATAAGAGTACGAAAAGAAAAGTGAGGGCATACATACAGTATGAAAACAACATTACTTATTATGGCTGCAGGTATCGGTTCCCGTTTCGGCGGAGGAATCAAACAGCTGGAGCCGGTGGGGCTGCATGATGAAATAATTATGGATTATTCGATTCATGATGCAATTGAAGCAGGTTTCAATAAGATCGTATTCGTGATCAGAAAAGATATTGAAGCTGACTTCCGGGAGCGGATCGGCAGTCGTGTGGAAGCAATCTGTGAAAAGCTCAATGTAGAGACGGCTTACGCATTTCAGGATCTGAAGGATATCCCGGAGAATTACTCTGTTCCTGCAGACCGTACAAAACCCTGGGGAACAGGACAGGCTGTTCTGGCGGCGAAAGATTTGCTTCATGAACCGTTCATGGTGATCAATGCGGATGACTATTACGGCAAAACGGCGTTCCGTCAGCTGCATGACTGGCTCGTTCTGGAGCATGAGGATAATGCTGTCGCTATGGCGGGCTTTATTCTGAAGAATACTCTGTCTGAAAACGGCGGTGTGACGCGGGGAGTATGTACCGTCAGGGACGGTCACACCCACATTGTGGATGTGGTGGAGACCGGCAATATTATTAAGACTCCGGAAGGCGCTGAGGCGAACGGGGTAAAACTCGATCCGGAATCCTACGTATCCATGAATATGTGGGGATTCCCGGCAAAAGAAGGGTGTGATCCGGCCTTTCTTGCGGTTCTGGAAGAGGAGTTTCAGACGTTCTTTGCGCAGACGGTTCCGGAAAATCCTCTGAAGTCGGAGTATCTGCTTCCGACGCTGATCGGCGGTCTGCTTCGGGCAGGAAAGTATACGGTGAAAGTACTGGAGACGAACGACAAATGGTTCGGTGTCACGTATCAGGAAGATAAGGCTGACGTAGTGGAGAACTTCAAAAAGCTGATTGCTGACGGTGTGTATCCGGAAGAACTGTATTCTGATTTGCTTTAGAGCAATATTGCGCTGTATTCTGAACAGAAAAAAATATAACTGATATTCATCGGGGCGGTTTCGGCAAAACAGTGTGTTTTATCCGGAATCGCCCTGTTGTCAAAATGAAGACGGAGGAAAAGGCAGCTTGTCTGCTTTTGCAAAATTATGAGTCTGCAAAATAAATTACTGCAGGATGGATCCGATGAACCGTCAGTCTTTGCCGGTAAACTGGCAGGCTTGCCGCCGGATGCGCAGGAACAGTGTCTCTGGGAGATTATGACGCGGCTTCAGGGAACGGAATTTGTCACGGCAAAAGGGCTGCACTACACGTATTCCATAAAAGGGCGTGAGATGTTTGCAGACCGTAAGGAAAAGTCCATTACGCAGGCCACCGTTTTTGCCGCTTTCCGCAGGATTCTGGAGCTGGGCGGCGGAGAACACGCCGCATTTCCGGTGGTGGTTTCCGGGCCGAAGAAGCTGGGTACGTTCGGTGCATCGTACCTGTATCCCGTGTTTCTGCGGATTGGGGTTATTATCGGGAAAAGTTCTGAATAAAAAGAGTTATAGCAGTCTGGGAGGCGTTTTATGAGTCATGCCAACGATAATTTCAAATATCTCCCCGGGAAAAAGATTTCTCATCTCTCTTTAAATGAATATGTGATCGGCAGGGAAGACGATCATCCTGCGACTCTGGAATACGTTGGAAAAAAGGGAAAGAATTTTTATTCTTATGAGCTTCTGGCGCTGGAAACGGAGCGGGAGTTTCCGGAATATGACCACAGTACATATCATGATACCAGCAGATTTCTCAGTGAAAAAACAGAAAAGGGCGGTGCGGAAAAAGAAAAGGCAGAAGCAGTTCTTGACAGGATTGCAGACGGGCTGGCTTTTCTTTTGCATTCACTTCGCACAGGCGCGCCTGACAGCAGAGACAGAAATGAGGTGACGGATGATGACTGGGATTTCTGGAAAAAATGTACCCATGTGTTTCTGGCAGGCGGACCGGCCGGAAAGGGAACGAAGGATTATTTCGAACGGCGGATCAACGAAACGCTCGGAATGCTGGGGGATCATGGTCTGGCAGTCAGCTGCTATTTTGACGATGCACTCCGGACACTTTCTCTGGCCGGGTGTGCGGCAGCTGCTTTTTCAGAACGGATGGGGGAAAAACGCAGCGGCGCTTCCCGAAGCGGGAAAACCGATTTGGAACAGGAGCATCTGCCCGGCACCGGATCGAACTGTTACGTGTTTGATTTCGGCAATACGGCCTTCAAATGCGGCTGTGCCGTCTATGAGAACGGCGGTTACAGGATCGAAGAACATTCTCCGGTGATTCACGAAGATTTTGACAGGCTGCCGGATACGGCCGAAACGGCGGAGAAGATTCACAGGATGCTGATGGATACGATTCTGGATACGGTCCGGGTTCGTGGGCAAAAAGAAGAAAGGCTGTATGTCAGTCTCTGCATGGCAAACAATGTGGCGGAGGGTGTGCTGGCCAACCGCGGCAGCTTCCGGAGCCTTCGCCTGCTGGCTCCTTCCTATGAGCGGTATCTGAGACAGTCGCTGGAAAAAGCTCCTCTGAACTGCAGCGAAAAAATAGAAAAATCCGCTAAAAAATGATTGACGCACGGTATTGCATATGCTATTATTATCGAGTATGCCGCACAAAGAGGTTTAAGTGTCGCAAGACCACCGAATTTGGCGAGTAATGATAAACAGGAGGTGCCATATGTACGCAATTATTGCAACAGGTGGTAAACAGTACAAAGTAGCCGAAGGCGATATCATTAACGTAGAAAAGCTTGGTGTAGAAGCTGGAGAGACTGTTACTTTTGATCAGGTACTTGCAGTGAGCAACGACGGTCTTAAGGTTGGTGCAGACGTTGCTGATGCAACTGTTACAGCTACAGTTGTAAAGAATGACAAGGCGAAGAAAGTCATTGTTTACAAGTACAAGAGAAAAACCGGATACCACAAGAAAAACGGTCACAGACAGCAGTACACACAGGTTAAGATTGAAAAGATCAATGGTTAATTGTGATGATACGGTTTTCAGTGTTCAGATCAGGCGATCATTATAAAGGATTTTCGTGTGAAGGCCATGCGGAATGGGCAGATGAGGGACACGATATTGTCTGTGCAGCTGCTTCTGCGCTGGTATTCAATACGATGAATTCCATCGAGTCTCTGACAGAGGATGAATTCAGTGGTGAACAGGCAGAGGACGGCGGATATGTGAAGTTTGTATTTGCTGAGACACCGTCAGATGCAGCCACACTTCTGGTGGACAGCCTGGTTCTGGGAATGCAGAGTATTCTTGAGGAATACGGTGAAGATTTTATTTCCATAGAATCTTCGGAAGAATGAATGATACCGTAGCTTTTCGGTTACGGATTACTATGAACATCTGAGGAGGTGTAATTATGTTCAAGATGAACCTTCAGTTTTTTGCTCATAAAAAGGGAGTTGGTTCTACAAAGAACGGACGTGATTCCGAGTCCAAGAGACTTGGTGCCAAGAGAGCAGACGGACAGTTTGTA
>JAXEBU010000128.1:0-12154 GCA_034093895.1 Candidatus Choladocola sp.
TCAACTGATAAAACCCTTTATACCCCAGTCGCTTGCACAATCTGATTACAGTTGCATCACTGGCCCCGCTCAGTTCTGCAAGCTCTGTAATGGTAATCCTTGCTACCTTTTCCGGATACGCCAGAATATATTCCGCCACTTTGCGCTCGGCCGGGAACATATCATCCAGCTGTTCTCTAATTAAATCCAGAATATGTTCATCCGCTATCATCGGCACCTCGATTTCACGCTTTTCGCAAAAAAAATTTTTTTATCTTTTGGTTTTATATGACACTTTTAACAGAATTTTTCTTTCACAAACGTCATTATAGTACAATATTTCTACCATGTCAATGGACTTTAAGCTTTTTTGATAAAAATTCCATGAAAAAATTTTTATATTAGTCATTTTACACAAAAACAGCATAATGTACAAAAATATATTAAAATACAGCTAAATAATGATCATATTGACAGCAAAAGTGAACTATGCTACGATGAGAAAAAGTATATTCAGACTTTTCATTTTTCATTATTTAATAGGAAAAGGGGTGTTTTATCATGCAGAGAATTTTAAACAATCCGGATGATATTGTTGACGAAATGCTGAAAGGATTTCTGAAGGCGCACAGTAATATTGTGGAATCAACGGAAAATCCGCGTGTCGTTAAAGCAAAGAATATTCCGGAGGGCAAAACGGGTGTAGTTACCGGAGGCGGTTCCGGTCACAAGCCGGCTTTCATCGGTTATGTCGGAGAAAACATGTGTGACGCGGCAGCTGTGGGAGAAATCTGTACGTCTCCTACCGCAGCAGCATTTCTGGATGCATTCAAGGCTGCAGATCAGGGCAAAGGGGTTGCCTGCCTTTACGGAAATTACTCCGGAGACAACATGAACGTAAAGATGGCTGTAAAGATGGCAAAGCGTGCCGGAATCACGGTAAAAACAGTTGTGGCAAACGATGACGTCGCTTCTGCCCCGAAAGATCAGCGCGAAAAACGCCGCGGTGTTGCCGGTGAAGTCCTGATGTGGAAGGCAGGCGGTGCAAAGGCGGCAATGGGCGGCTCCCTTGATGAGGTAATCGCAGCAGCGCAGAAAGCCATTGACAACACAAGAAGTGTGGGCATCGGTCTGACACCGTGTACGCTTCCGGCTGTAGGCCATCCGAATTTTGAAATCAAAGAAGGAACCATGGAGGTCGGAATCGGTCATCACGGTGAACCGGGTATTGAGGTATGCCCGCTTGAGGATGCAAAACATATGGCAAAGCGGATGGTGGATATCGTTCTTCCCGATTATCCGTTTGTGGAAGGAGACGAAGTTGTGGTGCTCGTATCCGGTCTCGGTGCCACTCCCGTCATGGAGCTGTACGTGCTGTACGATGAAATCGACAAAATCCTGAAAGAAAAAGGAATCCGCACGTACAAAGCTTACGTCGGCAATTACTTTACTTCCCTTGAGATGATGGGTGCCACTCTGACCATTATGAAACTGGACGATGAACTGAAGGAACTGATTGACATGCCGACAAACTGCATGGGATTAACACAGAAATAAGCGGAGGACAGGATGCAATGACTACTTTTAAAAATGCAAACGGCAAACCGGTTCTTATGAAAATGGTAAAAGCAATTCAGGACAACAAAGCGTATCTCGGCGAAGTGGACGGACTGATCGGCGACGGCGATCACGGCATGAACATGAACAAGGGCTTTACTCTTTTCGAAAAGGAATACGGTGAAGAAGATTTTACCTTTACGGACGGGCTGGATAATCTCGGCAACATTCTGTTTTCCCAGATCGGCGGTTCCATGGGACCGATTTACGGAACCATTTTTATGGACAGTGCAGATGCAGGCAGTGACCTGGAAGAAATCTCTGTAAAAGATCTTGCAAATATGCTGCAGACCGGTCTTGAGGGGCTGCAGGAAATCGTGGAAGCACAGGTAGGAGACAAAACACTGGTAGATACCCTTTCCCCGGCTGTAGATGCACTGAATGCGGCAGCAGCAGACGGCAGAGATCTGGTGCAGGCGCTGGAAGAAATGAAAGCAGCTGCACAGAAGGGAATGGAGTCCACAAAAGATCTCGTGGCAAAATTCGGCCGTTCCAGCCGTCTGGGTGAGCGGTCCAGAGGCGTTCTTGATGCCGGGTCCGTATCCTGCTGTATTCTTCTCCAGGCAATGGCCGACGGCATTCTGGAAACGCTTTAAAAACTGTCGGGGTTCAGAGGCAAAGTACAAGGAGGATACGTTTTGAAAATAGCAATCGGCTGCGATCCGAACGCAGCAGAATACAAAAAATCGCTTATTCCGTATATCGAAGGGCTCGGCCATGAAGTCACCGACTTCGGAAGTGATGACCCTATCTATGCCAATGTGGCGTTTGAAGTCGCGGAAGCAGTTGTGGCAAAAAAATTTGACAGAGGAATCCTGTTCTGCGGAACCGGCATCGGCGTAATGCTGGCTGCCAACAAAGTCAGAGGCGCATATGCAGCCGTTGTCAGTGATCCATATTCTGCCCAGCGCGCCTGTCTGAGCAACAACTGCAATATTATCACCCTGGGTGCACAGGTGACAGGGCTGAAGGTTGCGGAAATCATTATCAAAGAGTACCTGGAGCAGACCTACGTTTACAATGAACGCTCCGGCAAAAAAGTGGACCGCATTGTAGAATACGAAAACCAGATTTGGAGTGATTGCCATGAAAGCAATGGGAATTGATATTGGTACAACAACCGTCTGCGGCATTGTCATTGACGCAGAAACAGGCCATGTACTGGATGTGGCCACACTGAACAATGATTCATCAATTCAGGGGCAGCCTTACGCCTGGGAACAGGATCCGGAACGGATCTGGCAGCTGGTACAGCAGATGTACCGCCATTTTCTTACACGTTATACCGATATCTGCAGCATCGGTCTTACCGGCCAGATGCACGGAATGGTCTATACAGACGAGAACGGCCAGGCTGTAAGTTCTCTGTATACATGGCAGGACGAACGCGGAAATGAAGCGGAAGCAGACGGCAGAAAATACGTGGAGCATCTGTCCGAAATTACAGGTTATCCCATGGCCACCGGTTTTGCAGCGGCCACCCATTATTTTCACGTAAAAAATCATATGGTTCCGGAAAATGCAAAACATTTCTGCACCATTCACGATTACATCGGAATGAAGCTGACAGGAGAAAAAGCTCCCGTTTCCACCACATCAGACTGTGCGAGCTTCGGATGTTTCGATTTGGAAAAACTGGATTTTGACAGAGACGCTTTTGCGAAAGCCGGCATGGATCCTTCCATCCTGCCCCGATGCGAAAAAGGATACGTTCTGGTGGGACGGACACCGGAAGGAATTCCGGTAGGTGCCGGCATCGGAGATAACCAGGCCAGCGTCATCGGTTCTGTAAAAGATGCCGCGAACAGTGTGCTGGTAAACGTCGGAACCGGAAGTCAGATATCCACCGGAGTGGATCATTTTATCCGTGCCAGACACGTAGAACTGCGTCCTCTGGCAGGTGATTCTTACATACTTGCCGGTTCCAGCCTCTGCGGCGGCCGTGCCTACGCCGCTCTGGAGCAGTTCCTGCGGCGCACCGTAGCTCTGATGACAAGCCGTGAACCTTCTGAAAAGCTGTACGGAAAAATGGCGGATGTGCTGGAAAAACGCGGGGTGGAAAACAGTCTTCTTACGGTAAACACCCGTTTTTGCGGAACAAGGGAAAATCCGGAAATCACAGGAAGCCTTACAAATCTGACACTGGACAGTTTTTCTCCGGAAGAACTGATTCTCGGTGTGCTGGGAGGTATTGCGGAAGAGCTCGTCACCTTCCACCGGCATATGCTGGAGCAGGGGGCGCGCAAACCGTTATATCTGACCGGAAGCGGTAACGGGCTGCGGATGAATCCATATCTCCGGAAAATATTTGAAAACATCTTCGGAATGGAGATGCAGATTCCCGTCCACAAAGAGGAGGCCGCTTACGGTGCTGCGCTTTATGCCATGACAGCAGCCGGCATTTATCCTACGCTGGAAGCCGCACAGCAGCTGATCACATATCTGTAAAAAATAAAAATGAAGACAAAAAGGCTGTTACAGAATAAGTACAAAGGGACTTGATCCCCGATAAATATTCTGCAACAGCCCTTTTCATGTCCGCTTCGTATTACTGCGAAGCTTCCCTTTCTCTGCTATTCCATCACGTATCCGCCGCAGAGAATGTGGCGAACCGGCTCATCTTCCTCAATACTCAGATGAATTTCTTTTGCAAAATGATTATCCTTCGCATCATCATTTACCTTTGACACTTCACCGACGATCAGCGGACCGCCTTCCGCATAAAACAGATGGTAAACGTACGGTGTCAGTGTAATACTGTTTCCCGGAGTCACTTTTACAACACCGCCTGCCGGAACAGTAACCGGCATACCGTCGCAGTACAGATGTACATCGGATTCCTCATCTACCGCATATCCTTCCGCCTCACTCCTGGAGTTCCAGACCTGCACGCACAGAGTACCGCCGCAGCGATTGATAATATCTTCCGTCTTCTCATAGTGGAAATGGCACGGAAGCACCTGTCCGTCCTTCATTGCAATCATCTTCTCGCAGTAGGGGCGTCCCGGATCATTCATGCTGCCGTTACGAATCGTGAAAAGAACAGCACCGACTTTATCAAAATCACCGCTCTCATAGTCCGTCACATCCCAGCCAAGACCTACTTCTCTCATGCGCTGTGTCTGATCCTTCTTTGCTTCCCACTCCTCCGGTGTCCAGAAAGCAAAGCCCGGAAGGTTGAAATTCATCTCTTTACACAGTTCCATTGCCCACTCAATGTTTGAATTAATTAATGAACGTTTCATTTCTGTATCTTCCTCCTGTTTATGTTATTCTACAGTCTGTCTGCAATTGCCTTCAGATTGGCAAGTCCCTGAATCGCCAGATCTTCGCCGCTCTCAGCCAGTTTTCTCCAGATCGCACAGTTGCCTGCCAGCTCTTCAAATTTCGGATCGAAGGATTCGATTACGAGCGGCCCCTCATATCCGATCTCATGAACCGCACGGAAGAATTCTTCAAACGGCACCAGACCTGTTCCCGGAATTCCTCTGTCATTTTCATTTACATGAATATAGCCAAGATATTCTTTTCCACACGTTTTCACAGCGCCCGCAAAACTCTTTTCCTCACGAATCATATGGAAACAGTCAAGGTGTACTTTCATATTACCGGTGCCCACATCTTTACAGAACTTCACTGCATCTTCGGCAATATTCAGGAAATGTGTTTCAAAACGGTTGACGCACTCTACACAGATGGTCACATTACCGGTTGCTTTCGCATATTCTGCCACTTCCCGCATACATGCAACTCCCCAGTTCCACTCTTCTTCCGTACGCGGTTTCTTGGTCAGATATCCCCATCCTGCATAATTTACTCCGCCAAGAATCGGCGAACCGAGCTCATTACAGATATCGACCGCTTTCTTCATGGCTGCCACTGCTGCTTTTCGGATTTCCGGATCAGGGGATATGGGATTCGTCTCAAGCGTCAGCGTAGTCGTACATACGCAGTCAATCCCCACTCTTTCCAGCTCTGCCTTAACAGCTGCTGTCGGGAATTTGTAAGGATTGGAAATTGCAAAGTCAACCACTTCAAAACCGATCTGCTTCGCTTTTTCAATAATCCACAAATCTTTCTCCGTAAAATTCTCCGCCCATATAAAGCTGTCTACCCCAAATTTAAAATACATGTCTACCTCCTTTACATAAATAGCCGTTCCCGGTCTGAATTTTATGCGAACGCCTTTCTTCTCTCCGTCCGCGAAACCCCTTCCCGGAACCAAGTCTGAAATTTATCCCTATTATACCGAATTTTCACATATCCTTCAACCCTTACCATCGTTTTTACGAAGAAAATTTTTATGAACTTTTTCTTTTTTAGCATATTTACACAATAATTTTTATTTTGCAGCGCATATTTCATCTTATTTATCCAGATGTTTCTTGACATTCATGAAATTTTCATTTATCATAAGAGTGGAATCATGGAATAAGATGTGGTTTCCAAATACAAATTCATTCATTAGGAGGATACTGTTATGTTAATGAACATGAAAGACCTGCTTGCAGTCGCAAATAAACATAATTTTGCAGTTCCTGCATTCAATGTCAGCGACTATTCCATGTTTAAGGGATTAATGGAAATTACGGAGGAACTGAATGCCCCGATCATTATTGCAATTCATCCGGACGAGCTCGCCCTGACAGGTCCATGGATCTTAAAAGCTATCATCGACCGTGCTTACCAGTCTCCGGTTCCGGTTGCTATTCACCTGGATCACGGTTCCACTTATGAGCAGGTTCTCACTGCCATTCAGTGTGGTTTTACTTCTGTTATGATCGACTCCTCTTCCAAACCCTTCGAAGAGAATGTTGCCATCTGCAAAAAGATTGTTGAGACTGCACATGCTGTAAATGTATCCGTAGAAGGCGAACTTGGCACCATCGGAACTGCTGATGACTTCGGCGAGGAAGGTTCTGCAGAAATCAAATACACCGATCCGGATGATGCTGTCAGATTCATCGAGGAATCCGGAGTTGACTGCCTTGCTATCGCAATCGGCACCTGCCACGGAATTTATCCGAAGGGCGTAGATCCGCATCTTCGTATTGATATCCTCAAAGAGATCAAAGCAAAACTTCCGAATACCCCGCTGGTACTCCACGGTGGTTCTTCCAATCCGGATGATGAAATCGAAGAATCCGTTACATGCGGCGTAAACAAGATCAATATCTCCAGCGATATCAAGGTTGCTTACTTCAACGAGATGCGTGAAGTGCTTCAGAATAAGAGCCTGCGTGAGCCGTTCGCAATTGAGCCACAGTGTGTTGAGGCTATGAAGAAAGTTGCTGCACAGAAGATCAGACTGTTCCACACAGACGGAAAGAGTGCGCTTTACTAAATTCCGAACATAAAAGTCACGGCATAAAAAGGGAGTGTCGCAAAACTGCTGCAAAGCATGAAAAGGAATATTACGTCCTTACATACTTTTGCAGCAGTTTTTCACGTCACCGATTACAGAAATCTCCGGAACACTGCAGTAAGCACCCGGAGTACACCATAGAATACGCGTTTTCCGCCCCCCAGTTCTACCGGTTCGTAATTCTCCCCGTATTTGTATGTTCCGTCTGTCATGGTACGGCTGTACGTTTTGTCCTCTTCCGCCTGCTTCCGGATAACCGCATTCAGTTCAGGGCAGTCCACAACCAGCATCAGTTCCGTATCCTGATACGTACTTCGCATATCCATATTATAGGAACCCACTACGCTGACCCTGTCATCTATTACAATTGTTTTCATGTGATTGGAACGGCCTCCCAGATATTCATACACCTGTACGCCCGTATCCCAGATCCGGGATTTCTGGTTCAGATAATCTGAACAGCCAAAAGGATTCGCTCCTCCCGATACGTCATTCGTAATGATCTCAACAGACGGTACCGTATGACAGACTGCTTCCAGATCATCGTACATCTCTTTTCCACAAATAATATACGGGGTATAAATCGTCACCTGTTTGCCTGTTTTCATCAGTTCCGTCAGACAGTACCACATCAGAGGTTCTTTATTCTTCGGTTCGATCGGATTGGACAGAAGCGTCACCTTATTCGTCTCCATCGTAAGATTCTTCCAGTCCTGTTTCTCCGCCACAGAAGGATACTGTTCTGTCAGACTGATATATCGTTCTTCCAGTTCCTTCCTGCAATCCCTGATTTTCTCCGTTTCCCGGCTGCAAAGGAAATCCCGGCTGTCCGTCAGGGACCAGACACGCTCAAAGTAATCACGTACCTGATTCAGGGAGGAGTCCGCATTTTCTTTTTCTTCCCAGACAAACAGTTCACGGTCTATATTCGGTGTATCAGAGTATTCTCCCAAAAACAGATCATACGTATTTCTCCCTCCCAGCAAATACATTCTGTCATCTATAATTACATATTTGTCATGCAGACGTGCCTGGACTTTCCACGGTTTCAGGAAATTCACAGGATTGTAAATACGTATCTGAACATTCTCATGTGAGGCAAGTGCAAGAAAATACGGATCGCGGTGAGAAAAACGAAAATCACTGATTCCATCAATTATTACACGCACGTTCACTCCCCTGTCGGCAGCATGGAGCAGCGCAGCCATCACAGCCTGCCCCGACTGATCTGACCGGAATTCAAAAGTCGAAAGTATAATCTCCTCCCTGGCCTCTTCCATCATGGACAAACGTAACAGAAGCGCCTGCTGATTGTCTGTCACATAAGCAACGCGCTCCGTTCCCGTTTTTTCGCCGTACATCTCTTCAGCGGAAAACTGTTTCTGAAACTCTTCCGGAACGTCTATATGTGGGATATACGGAACAAGAAGCGCTCCAAAATAAAGGAGCAAAAATACTGCAAGTATTCTTTTCCAACGGCGTCTGATCCTTTTTCGCATCTTTCTCTCCCTTCACAAGCCGCGGATTTTTATCCCCTTCTCCTTCCGAAAATAAAGACGATAATGTCCAGCAGTGCTTTTATCAGCAGCGTAATGACACCATACAGCTGCGCGCTTTTCAATCGAATTTCTCTTCTCTTTCTTAGACAATTCTCTGTTTTTGTCTGGTTTTCGGTTCCAGAGGCATCTCTTTATTCCACTTTCAGCATCCGGTATCCCACACCGATATGGGTCTGTATGTACTGCGGAGAATCGGGAGCACTCTCCAGCTTTTTGCGGAGCGTCGCCATAAAAACGCGCAGCGAAGCCACATCATTTTCCCAGTTGTTGCCCCAGATATTCGTCGTTATATATTTGTGTGTCAGAACTTTTCCCACATTTTTCGCCAGCAGACACAGCAGCTTGTACTCAATGGGAGTCAGATGAAGCTCTTTGTTCTCCAGATATGCGCAGCCTGCCGCATAATCGATCCGGAGCTGTCCGTTGACAAACTCGGAAGATACCGGTACTTCGCTCTTCATATATGCAAGCCTTCTCTGGGTTACACGCAGTCTGGCCAGAAGCTCTTCCACCGAAAACGGCTTTGTCAGATAATCATCAGCCCCCGCATCCAGTGCATCGATTTTGTCCGTATCCTCACTTCTGGCACTGATCACGATAATCGGCAGATTGGACCACGTTCTGATTTTGCGTATAACCTCCACTCCGTCCATATCCGGAAGCCCCAGATCCAGCAGAATAATATCCGGATTGTGGGAAGTCGTCTCAAGGATGGCGCTCTCTCCGTTAGGTGCGGACAGATAGCGGTAATCATGGGCTTTCAGTGTGGTAGTAATCAGGTTACGAATGGCCGCATCATCCTCCACTACCAGAATCAACAGTTTATTCATTAATTGATACCTCCTCAGCAGGCAGGGTAAATGTAAACACCGATCCATGGGGTTCATTGTCTGCAACAGAAATTGTACCGCCATGGGCCGTTATAATAGATTTACACAGCGACAGGCCAAGCCCGAGACTGCGACGACTGTCCACAATCCGGTTGGCTCCGCTGTAAAACATATCGAATACACGCGGTTTATACGCATCAGCAATTCCGGGGCCGTCATCCGAAATTTTTACAACCACCTGATCTCCTTCCTGTTCCGTGGAAATACAGATGGTGGAACCGGCTGGCGTATACTTGATCGCATTGTCCACCATATTGATAATCACCTGTACAATCAGCCGCGCATCCATTCTGGCCAGAATCAGTTCATTCTGGCTCTTTACCACAATCTGATGCTCTCTGCTTTTCCGGTTCACGTGCTGCAGTGCTTCCGTCACCACTTCATCCATCAGCTCCGCGGAAAGATGAAGGTTCATCCTGCCCTCTTCAATGCGCGTGACAGCCAGCAGATTCTCCACTAGGTTAATCAGCCACATGGAATCCTCATAAATATCACCGTAAATCTGTGCTTTCGTCTCCTCATCGAACTCCTTTCCGTTGGAAAGAAGATTGCTGGCATTTCCGCAGATGGAAGTCAGCGGTGTCCTCAGATCATGGGAAATAGAGCGCAGAAGATTTGCCCGCAGCTGCTCATTTCTGGCAAGAATCGCCGCTTCTTCCTTCTCTTTCGCATTCTTCTTGTTCTCCAGCGCCAGAGCACACTCACCGAGAATCGATAAAAGCACACTGTTTTCAAAAACATCCAGGGGCTGTCCCTCTATCACGATACCGACCACACCGTAAACATTTCGGCTGACACGGATCGCATAATAAAGGCATTTTGCGTTGGACAGCGTTTCCGTTGTTGCCCCCGCATGCTTGTTGTTTTTCCACACCCAGCCAGCAACTGCCCGCTCCTCCGAAGACGTGCAGCTCTCATCGGGCATTTCTTCTCCACACGGAAAGACGCGGGGCTCGCCCAGTCCGTCCTTTTCTGCGAGATACATGATAACATCTCTTCCAAGCAGCTTTGTAAGCTGGCTGGCAGTCGCCCGGATAATATCATCCCTGCCTTCTGCCTGCTGCAGCATCTGGTTTGTATCAAACAGCACCTTTGTCCGATACGCAGCCTGGGCTGACTGTTTTGCATGAAGCTTCAGCTTGCCTGCCAGCGTTCCCGTAATAAAGGCTGCCAGAAACATTACAAGAAATGTAACCGGATACCCCTGCTCGTAGGCAAGCAGGGTATAACGCGGAACGGTAAAGAAAAAATTAAATACCAGGACACTTACAATGGAAGAAATCAGACTGTAGGCCCTGTGGGTTGTTACGATGGAAGTCAGCAGTACCCCGAGAATATAAACAGTGATGATATTCGCCTCTGTAAACCCAAGATGGGCAAATACAAAACCAATCAGCGTGGCAGCCACAACAATGCCGATACTGATCAGTGTATCCCAGAGCGACAGTTCAAACGTACTCCGCTCTTTTGACCTGTTTGCACGGTATGATGTTCCTGCTGTGGAATCCGGAATAATATGAATATCCAGATTCGGTGCATTGGCAATCAGCTTCTCTGTCAGCGTAGGTTTGCTGAAAACGTGGGGACGTATGGCCGTACTGCGTCCGATCACAATCTTCGACACACCGGACAGCCGGGCGAATTCCGCAATCTGATAGGGGACATCATCTCCATATACCGTCTCAATCTCAGCTCCCAGCTGCTGTGCCAGCCTCATGTTGGATCTGAGCCTCTTTTTATCTTCTTCACTCATGCGCTCAAAATCCGGCGTCTTTACAAACAGCGCCGTAAAGCTTCCCCGGAATGCGTAAACCATACGGGCTGCCGTGCGGATAATCTTCGCGTTCGACGGTGCTGCAGAAAGGCAGACCAGAATATGCTCATCCGCATGGTACTCTCCGCCGTTCTTTGCCCGTCCGTTTCCGGTCAGGAAATTGGCACGGTCCGCACAGCGGCGCAGTGCAATCTCACGCAGGGCAGTCAGTTTCTCTTCCTCAAAAAAACCGGTATCCGTCTCCGGATGGATTTCTCCGCTGTTCAGCCGTTCGATCAGTTCCGGCGGTTCTATATCAACCAGCTCCACCTGAGAAGCACGGTCAAAAATGATATCCGGAACTGTCTCCTCAACGCGGATCCCCGTCACGGAAGAGACCGTATCGTTCAGGCTCTCAATATTCTGTACATTCACCGTAGTCCAGACGTCAATCCCTGCATTCAGCAGTTCCTCTATGTCCTGATACCGCTTGATATGGCGGCAGCCTTTGGCATTCCTGTGCGCCATCTCATCCACCAGCACCAGCTGAGGCCTGCGTGCAATGACCGCATCAAGATCCAGTTCTTTCTTCTCTCCGTCCCCTTCCCGGACCGTCATTGCAGGGATCACCTCCAGTCCCTGGAGAAGATCTGTAATCTGAGGACAGGAATGCAAATCCACACAGCCCACCACCACATCAATTCCTTTTCTTTTTGCGCTGTGGGCAGCTTTCAGCATGGCATACGTCTTTCCCACACCTTCCGCATAGCCGAAAAATATTTTCAACTGTTCCATTTCGCACCTCCGGTCCGCAGTCATACAAAAAAGACCTGATAAAACATACTGTACGAAACAGTATACCATTATCAGGTCTTTTTTTCCATTCTTATTTTGCTGTAACAGAACACCCGCTGTCCGCCTCTGCCGTACCCGGACCGGGACCCTTATTCTGAATCACAGGATTTTCTTTCTGATCTTCTCCGGAGACACC
>JAXEBU010000129.1:0-4026 GCA_034093895.1 Candidatus Choladocola sp.
AGTGCTGATGCATGCAGTTGAGAGAGCAAAATCCACCGGTATTCTCCGTTTCAACAGCCGTGTGGCTGTACAGGGATGCGGACCGATCGGACTGATCTGTATTGCAATTCTGAAGACCATGGGAATTCAGAATATCACAGCAGTGGACGGTGAGCAGAAACGTCTCGACTTTGCAAAGAGAATGGGCGCATCTGCAACGGTAAACTTCAAGGATCACAAGGGTATTGAAGCACTTTCAGAGGCAGTGAAGGATTCCTTCGGCGGCCATCTGGCAGATTTTGCTTTCCAGTGTACCGGAAATCCGATGGCACACGCAAATATCTACAAATTTATCCGCAACGGCGGCGGCCTGTGCGAGCTTGGATTCTTCATCAACGGCGGCGATGCAACGATCAATCCGCACTTTGATATCTGCTCCAAGGAGATCACCATTGTGGGATCATGGGTATACACCCTGAGAGATTATGCGACAACATTCGATTTCCTCAAGAGTGCAAAGCAGATCGGACTTCCGATGAGCGAACTGATTACAGACCGGTTCCCGCTTGAGCAGATCAATGAAGCACATAAGACCAATCTTGCCATGACAGGACTGAAGATTGCGATTATTAATAAATAAGGGAACGAGGTGAGGCAGGATGCAGGAGGCAGCAGGAATTCTGGAGGTTTTTGGGTGTGTGGCCGCAATGGTAGCGGCAGATGCTGCAGCGAAAGCAGCGAATGTCCGCATTGAGGCGATCGATAAAAACAAGCCTGCCAATGCAGACAAATTACCCGTTCCGTTAATTACCTGCCTGAAAATCAGGGGCAGTGTATCGGATGTGCAGGTTGCGCTGGATGCGGCAGCAGAGGCGGCTGAATCCGTGACAGGCGTAATCACAAAGCATATGATTTCCGGTCCTTCCGCGGACTGTGAGAAGATGCTTCGCATCAGCGCCATCTGATCAGTGCAGGAAAATGCTTCCGCAGAGAGAATACGGGAGCGGAAGATTAACAGTTGAGAAAACAGGAAAAAAATGATATATTCAGATTATCTAAGGAGGATAAGCTAATGGCACAGGAAGCTTTGGGAATGGTTGAAACAAGAGGTCTGGTAGCTGCAATTGAGGCATCAGATGCTATGGTAAAATCTGCAGACGTTACACTTGTAGGAACAGAGAAGATCGGATCAGGTCTTGTTACAGTTATGGTTCGCGGTGATGTGGGAGCTGTAAAGGCAGCTACAGAAGCAGGCGGAGCTGCAGCAGGAAGACTGGGTGAGCTGGTAGCAGTACATGTAATCCCGAGACCCCACAATGACGTTGAGAAGATTCTTCCGACCATCTGATTAAGACACAGACAACATTACAGATATAAAACAGGGACAAGCGTATGAAATCATTAGGATTAATTGAACTTCCGAACCTGGCGGATGCGGTTGAGGCGCTGGATATCATGTTAAAAACAGCAGACGTAAAATTCCTCACCTGGGAAAAGAAGCTGGGCGGAAGGCTGGTTACGATTATAATCCAGGGCAGTGTTTCGGCCTGCCAGGCCGCAGTGGAAGCTGCAAAAACAAGTGCATCGGGGAGAATCGTAGCTTCGGCAGTAATTGCGAATCCCCATGAAGAGACGATGAAGCTTGTAAGACTGAGTGCTTCGAAGCATCACTTTGACATTGATTAAAAGGATACCATGGCGGGGCAGGAAGCACCCGCTGTGGGAAATGTTTTAGAGGGTATGACTTCGTGGCGGTTCGGATCATCAGAGGGAATACCTGAGAGGGCACAAAATGGCTGAAGAAAAGAATACAAAGACAGCGGGCAGGACAACCGGAACGAGAAAGACGGCTGCCAGAAAAAAAGCCCCTGCATCAACATCAAACAGCACTGCCGCAGCAGTGGCAGCATCAGGAATCAAGGAGGAAAAAAGAATGGAACTTCAGGCTTTAGGAATGGTAGAGACAAGAGGACTTATTGCTTCAATTGAAGCAGCAGATGCTATGCTCAAAGCAGCAAACGTAGTACTGGTAGGAACAGAGAAGATCGGATCAGGTCTTGTAACAGTTATGGTTCGCGGTGACGTAGGAGCTGTAAAATCAGCAGTGGAAGCAGCTACCGACAGAGCCGGAAAGCTTGGTGAAGTGATTGCTGTACACGTAATCCCGAGACCGCACAACGATGTAGAAAAGATTCTTCCGCAGATCAAATAACTGATACAGATAAAGGAAGATCAACGCTGGCGAAAAGAGTGAGGAGAGCGTTATGCAGGAACAGCAATTGATTCAGACAATTGTAAAGCTGGTAACGGAACAGTTAAAAGGTGTTGATGTATACAACCCGGAAGATAAGGTTCCGGTGGGAATTTCCGCAAGACACGTACATCTTTGTAGAAAAGATATTGATACGCTGTTCGGAGCGGGATACCAGCTGAATAAAAAGAAGGATCTCATGGGCGGCCAGTATGCATCACAGGAATGTGTGACTCTGGTGGGAACGAAGCTGCGTGCCATTGAAAATGTACGTATCCTCGGACCGGAAAGAAAACAGTCCCAGGTGGAAGTGTCAAATACGGATGCAATCCGTCTCGGTATCAAGGCACCGGTTCGTCTGTCGGGAGATCTGAAAGGATCCGCACCGATTGCACTGGTGGGACCGAAGGGAATCGTTTATCTCGAGGAAGGCTGCATTGTGGCAAAACGCCATATTCATATGTCACCGGCAGATGCCAGAAGATTCGGCGTTTCAGACCGCCAGGTGGTCAAAGTTCGCTTTGACAGCGGACGGGGCGGTATTCTGGAAGATGTGCCGATTCGCGTGGATGATACATTCACCCTTGAGATGCATATTGACACAGACGAGGCCAACGGACTGGGCATCACGAAGGATATGGGTATCATCATCAAATAAAAACGGCGTATTTGTGCGCCGCTGCTGGAGGACAACATGATTATTGGCAAAGTAGTTGGAACGGTCGTGTGCACAAGAAAACACAATGAGCTTGTGGGCAGTAAATTCCTGATCGTGGATCCGATTGAGAAAATGAACACCCATTGCGGAGACAGACTTGTTGCGGTGGACAGCGTGGGAGCGGGTATTCAGGACATTGTGCTGGTAACAACGGGCAGCGCTGCAAGACTGGCATGTCCGAACATCGATTCCCCGGCAGATGCATGTATTGTCGGTATTGTTGATGATCCGCAGAAAATTGTTATTGTAGAATAGGCTGGTGTAAGTTACATGAATTTGGATAATTTAAAGAAAACCTTGTTCGAAGGTGGCGTTGCAGGCGCCGGCGGTGCCGGATTCCCGACTTACGCCAAGCTTTCAGAACAGGCAAATACCGTAATTCTGAACTGCGCAGAGTGTGAACCACTGATTAAGGTGGACCGTCAGCTGATGATTCAGCATGTGAATGAAATCCTTTCCGGGATGCAGATGCTGGTCGAAGCGATGGGAGCAGAGGAAGGAATCATCGCGGTGAAAAAATCTTATACTGCATCTCTGGAAGCAATAAGAGGCTGCATAGGTGAGTACAGAAATCTTCGTCTGCATGTGCTGCCGGATATTTACCCGGCCGGAGATGAAGTAGTACTGATTTATGAGACAACAGGCCGTATTGTTCCACAGGGAAAGATTCCGATTCTGGTCGGCTGCGTGGTAGTAAATGTGGAGACGGTTCTGAATATTTACCGCAAAGTAAATGAAAACCGCAATGTAATATCAAAATATGTAACCGTGGCCGGACTGGTGAACAGTCCGGTGACGGTGGAAGTACCGGTTGGTATTACGGTGGAGAAACTGATTGAGATGGCCGGAGGCGTTTCGGATGAAAATGCAGTACTTCTGATGGGCGGACCGATGACGGGACGTATCTGCAGCAGAAGTGATGTGGTGACCAAAACAACAAAGGCGCTTCTTGTATTGCCGGAGACGTGTCTGCCCATCCGTCACAGACGGAATGAGACGAGACTGAACATCCGCAATGCGATGTCCGTATGTTCTCAGTGTTCCATGTGTACCAGTCTCTGTCCGAGAAATCTGCTGG
>JAXEBU010000130.1:0-6387 GCA_034093895.1 Candidatus Choladocola sp.
CCCTCCCCCTTTTTTTCCAGCAGTTCCACCACGCGCACACTCTGTTCATAATGGGCAAAACCGTAGGGACAGACGGTATTCAGTGCCCGCTCTCCTGCATGTCCGAAGGGCGTATGCCCCAGATCGTGTCCCAGTGCAATGGCATCCACCAGATCTTCATTCAGCCTCAGTGCTTTTGCAATCGTTCGCGCCAGCTGCGAGACCTCCAGCGTATGCGTCAGTCTCGTCCTGTAATGGTCGCCTTCCGGAATCAGAAATACCTGTGTCTTCTGCTTCAGTCTCCGAAAGGATTTGCTGTGCAGAATTCTGTCACGGTCTCTCTGGTATTCTGTCCTGATATCACACGGCTCTTCTTCCCGGTCTCTTCCTCTGGAGTATCTGCTGAAGGAAGCATACGGACTGAAGATTTTAAGCTCCTGTTCCTCTGTCTTTTCTCGTATCGTCATATTCTCCTCCTGCATTGCAGCAACTACATACAGCTTTATATCATTATATTCTAATTCCGCAGTATTTTTCCATTATTTTTCAAAATTTTTTAAATTTAATCATTTTTGACAGGCAAAATGATCTGTCATTTTCATGGCGCACCAAATGTGTCCACCTGAAACGTGATTCCATCCGAAGAAATCATCACAGCTCCATCTTTTTTTGTCTCAAAAATGCGGCTTCCCGTTTTCAGAATTCTGTCAACCGTCTCCTGCGCCGGGTGGCCGTATCTGTTATTTTTTCCGCAGGATATCACTGTACAATCCGGTTTTGTTTTCTCCAGAAGCCGGGCAGAGGTTCCGCCGCCTGATCCGTGATGTCCTGCCTTCAGCACATCGCAGCGCAGATCCTCACCGGAAGCAGCCAGCTGAAGCTCCGACTCCCCTTCCAGATCACCCGGAAACAACATCCGGAACGAACCGTATTCCAGCATCAGTACCATAGAGTCTCCATTTCTGTCACCCGTAAGAGCATCCTGCCCGGGCGCAAGGCAGTCGATTTTCCAGCCCTTCCCCGTCACACTTCCGCCGCGTTCCATCAGGAGCACAGGAATGCGGTGTTTTGCTGCAAGCATCTCAAGTTCAGCAAAATCTTCCGGGTCTGCTGTAGGCGGCAGGACAAGATGGTTCACTGTGATTCCATGAATATTTCTTCCATCCGCCCCTCTTTCGTATTCATCCAGAAACTGTCTGATTCCGTTGATATGGTCACTGTCTCCGTGAGATAAAAAAACGTACTCCAGTGTGCTGACACCGTAGTATTTCAGCACCTGACTGATCGTATACTCCCAGATTTTCTTTTCTGAAGAGCTGCCACCGTCAATGAGACATGATTCTCCCGTCGTCATCCGAAGCAGTGTGCTGTCTCCCTGTCCCACATCCATGCAGATCACTTCAAGTTTTTCCGGAGCCGGATGAACTATGGAAGCCAGACACAGGACACCGCAGCAAAACCAGATAAGTCTTCGGGTTCTTATGTTCCTTCCTCCGGTGATCTCACTGCTGTCACCGGACAGGCGTACGGAAAATAATGCTGCCAGAATAATCCAGCCGTAATACATCAGCATGTGCAGAAGGGACGGCCGCCCGGCTACCCAGAGTGTAATGGGGAGTTTCTGTTCCAGTCCGCACAGGAAATCAAACAGTCGGATAAGGTAATACACCGGTGCTGCCAGAAACGTACCGATATCTACCGAAAACAGACCGAGCACTGCCGAAACAAAACCGGAGATCATCAATGCAGGCATCAGCGCGACAACTGCCAGATTGACTGTCACACTCCACGGCGATGTCTCGTAAAAAAAGTAAAGTGATATGGGCAGCATCCCCATCCAGATTGTCAGACCGGAGACTGCGGCAGAAGATACCTTGCCGGAAATCCCGCAGAATTTGCGGACTGCGGGAACGAGAACAGCAATGGAAAGAACGGCACCGAACGAAAGCAGAAAAGAAGATTCCAGAAGAACCGACGTCCCGTCCTGTATCATCAGACATGCTGTCACTGCAGTTGCCGTCACCATATCATACTTTCTTCCGCAGATCTGTGCTCCCAGCCAGATCAGAAACATCAGAAGCGCACGCACGGACGAGATTCCGAATCCTGTCATGCATGCATAACCGATCACCGCAGCCGCAGCTGCTGATGAAGATAATATACACGGAAAATGTGTTTTTCGCAGAAGACGGTATATCCCCATTCCGATCAGAGTAATATGGAGACCTGAAATGGCAAGAATATGTGAAATCCCGCCTTCCTGGTATACTGATTTCCATTCCCTTTCCATTCTCCCTTTTTCACCGAGTGTCACTGCTTCTATGGTACGGGCTGACTTTTCATCCAGAATACGGTCGCAGGAGTCTGTGAGAGCTGTTCTGATTTCATGCAGAATCCGCGCAGCACTCCACTTTCCCTCACGTATCTTTTCAATCCGGCCCCCACTCAGACTGCCTATGGTTTTTCGGGAATCATAGTACGCTTTTGCATCAAACTGCCCCGGATTTGACGCACTTTCATATTCCGCAAATGTGCCGCTGATACGAACCTCATCTCCCGGAACAAATTCTTTCTGTTCAGTTGTAACTGTTACATTCAGTTCTGGTAATAAAGAAATGTCTGAATTGTCACTTTTATCAAGTGTAAGATGATTCACTGACAGGCGTATGCCTGAAGAAACTGCACTGCAAGCGCTGACGGTACCGCAGACCGTAATCCGACCCGTTTTTGTGTTTTCGTCACAAAGCAGAGCTGCTGCGGACTGCAGCGGGAAATCGTGAAGATCTCCCGCCTGATTCATTGCTGAAAGAACCAGAATCACAGCAGTGCAGAGCCACACAAGCGGTCGTTTCACTGCGTCATTCCTCCGTCAGGGAAGGATCCACTCCTACAATAGGATTTCCCTGTATTTCTGACTCCGGCTGCGATTCTGACTGAATTGATTTTTCCGTAATCGGTTCTGTCTCTTCCGTATCCCCTTCAGTCTGCATTTCCTCTGTTTCCACATAAGCGGTATTCGGTGTAAACACCTGGCCAAGATCCACCTTACCGCGGAATTTCACATCGCTCTCACCGTCGATCTCGAACTTAACACCTTCAATATTGTCACACGTCTCGCAGATCGAGTTGACAATAGCGTACAAACATACCTCCGGATCCGGCGGGTTGTCAGACGGTGCGGTATTAAAATCTTCATTAAAATTTATGGTACAGACTCCGTCCTGACTGTAAATATTCAGAATCCGGACATTTTTGTCAAGAACTGCCCGAAGCTGCGTATTTTCCGGTCCCTCTATCAGCTGTTCCACAACAACACGTTCCAGTACCATATTGCTGGAATAATGCAGATTCCTCATTTCCTTCACAAGCCGGCTGCCTGAGCTGCCGGAATAGTAAAGACACAGCGTCGCATAAAGATAAGAATTGATTCCACCCTCCTTCGTATCAATAAACGAAACGGCATCCATCGGCGGAACGGGTTCCCCTTCAGCGTCTTTGAGCTGTTCCTTCTCCACTGTAATCATCACTTTCATTACACCGGGAATCTGGCAGAACGTCTTGACTACGGCAGCCCGCAGAAGAACTTCTGTTGTATTGCTCAGATCATAATACTCTTTTGAAAAATCAATGCGCAGTGCATCGATTCCCCGTTCATAACCGTTTACCTTTACGGATTCCGGCAAGGCGCTTACGTATCCTGCCGGAGCCTGAGCGAGCTGATTCAGGAGTTCTTCCATCATCTCGTCAAATGTCTCTGCTGCAGGTGTATACGTACTCTCCATGAGCCGTGTTCCCTCTGCATTGACGTAATAAACGGTATATCCTTTCTCCTCTGTCTGTTTCGAACCGCAGCTGCACAACAGAATGGCTGCAGCCAGAACAAGCAGAAAAAGATGTTTTTTTATTTTCACACAATGCCCCCTGTCCGTGTTTTCCTCTCTTCCGGTGTTATATCCATTACGGCACATACTTCAGAGGAATACGCACCGTAA
Source organism: Candidatus Choladocola sp. (assembly GCA_034093895.1). Lineage (GTDB taxonomy): Bacteria > Bacillota > Clostridia > Lachnospirales > Lachnospiraceae > Choladousia. The sequence goes on from JAXEBU010000130.1 coordinate 3,972, forward strand.
ACGTAGTGCCTTCTCCCTCTTTGCTGTATACCTTGATTGCACCGTGATGCATCAGCACAGAGCTTCTGGTAATGGCCAGTCCGAGACCTGTACCGCCTATCTCTCTTGAATGGGACTTGTCCACACGGTAAAAACGCTCAAAAATGTGCTCCTGGGCTTCCTCCGGTATTCCCATGCCGGAATCCTCCACTTTGACATAAAAGTATTTGCTGTCAATGTTCAGTGAAACGTGAACCCATCCGCCTTCGTGATTGTATTTGATTCCGTTCTCCACCAGATTTGACAGCGCAAGCGTCAGTTTCGTCTCATCCACCTCGGCAAGAATCGGCTTGAAGCTCTCCAGAACAAGCTCAATACTGCGCTTTGCCGCAATCGGACGAAGACGTTTCAGAATCAGCTCAATCAGTTGATTAATGTTTGTCTCCTGAATATTGACATCAGAAGACCGTTTGTCCATCTTCACAAGAGAGAGCAGATCAGAAATAATCTTGTTCTCACGGTCAATTTCCTCTGCAATATCACTCATGAATTCTTTATAAAGCTCAACCGGAACATCATCCTGGGCCAGCAGTGAATCTGCCAGAACTTTCATGGAAGTAATGGGTGTTTTCAGTTCATGAGAGACGTTCGAAACAAATTCCTGACGGGAATCTTCCTGAATCTTCATACGCTTCAGCATTCTGTTGTACGCCTCTGCAAGAAGCTTCGTCTCCGTATAATCGGGAATGGAAATCTCCTGCTCCGTCACAGTTCCCTGCACTTCCTCCAGTGACTGTGTGATTTTTCCGAAAGGCTTCGTCAGAAGCCGTGCCATATAGAAAGCAACGGCACAGATCAGAACCGTCAGAACGATCTGGAGAATCAGAACCGTGTTGCCGAGAGCAGCCTTTCCGTCCTTTACATCCTCTGTCGAGACGCTGACGATCATCACACCTTCCATTTCCTTCGTCTCCCTGTTTTTAATGGGGAGTGTCAGTTCAAGAAATTCATTTTCTTCATTGTAATTTGTAGAATCTGTTCCGAGAAAACACTGAAGCACTTCCTCAGATATAATTACTTTATCTTCGTCAATTCCGAATGTATCACGGATAATCTGAAAATTACTGTTGACGATAATCACACGTCCGTTGTAGATACTGGACAGCTGCGTCAGCTGTTTATCCACCTGGGCAGACTTGCTTCCGCGCACATATCCAGAACTGCTGACCTGATCAACCAGCTGCTGACACTGGTTCTGGATCAGCGAGCTCTTCTGGGCTATCGCCTGTTCCTTGTAATTTTCCAGAATTACATACTTCATCAGAAAGATGGGAATCAGTCCAACAAGAAGAAATACTACGAAAATCCGCGCCTGGAGACTTTTCAGATAAGTCAGTATTTTTTCTTTAATGCTGGAAATAATAACCCACTCCCCACTTCGTATGTACGTATTTCGGTTCACTCGGATTTTCTTCAATCTTCTCACGCAGTCTCCGGATATGAACATCCACGGTTCTTACATCGCCCGGGTACTCATACCCCCAGACAATATTCAGAAGATTCTCACGGCTGTATACTTTGTTCGGATTGAACACCAGAAGTTCCAGAACATCAAATTCCTTTGCGGTAAGATTGACTTCTTTCCCCGCAATGCTGACTCTTCTGCCTTCACAGTCAAGGGCAAGATCGCCGACCTCCACAATTTTCCCCTTCGGTTCCGGTGCAGCCTTCTGGGATGTTCTCCGGATAATCGCTTTCAGACGCGCCTTAACCTCCAGAATATTGAACGGTTTTGTGATATAATCATCTGCGCCGTACTCCAGACCAAGAATTTTATCCATGTCATCTCCCTTGGCTGTCAGCATCACAATCGGTACATCAGAAAACTCTCTGACCTGCTGGCAGACCTGGAGGCCGTCAAGCTTCGGAAGCATCAGATCGAGGAGCATAATATCATACTCTTTTTCCCGTGCCATCCGCACTGCCTCTTCGCCGTCATAAGCACAGTCCACTTCCATATCATCCTGCTCCAGACTGAAACGTATGCCTTTCACAATCAGTTTTTCATCGTCTACTACCAGAACCTTTTTTCCCATGCTATTACTCCTTTATATTATCCTATACTGTTATCCTGTCTTTTATCCTGGAAAACACAGCACTCTTGATCCCCGGAATATTCTGAATCTCCTCAATGGACTGAAACGGCCCGTGGTCTTCCCGATACGCAAGGAGTGCATCTGCTTTTGATTCACCGATTCCGGGAAGTGTCATCAGCATCTCCCTGTCCGCCGTATTCAGATTGATCTTTGTTTCCGGGGAATTCTGCTGCCCGTCGCCGCCCGTATCAGAAGGTGTAATTCCCATTTCCTCCATCTGCTGTGTCTCTTCTCTGGTATACACATAAAGACGCTGTCCGTCCCGCAGAATCTCCGCCTGA
>JAXEBU010000131.1:0-22736 GCA_034093895.1 Candidatus Choladocola sp.
GGTGAGACATCCGGCTCCAGCCCCATCTCTCTCATAACGGCCTTCGCATTGTCAATCAGATGCAGACAGGGACGGATTTTCTCTTCCATGTTCTGATACTGATCCTTCAGGGTCAGCTTTACTGTTCCCCGGCCGTACCGCTCATTTAATGTCTTCTCGATCAGCAGAAGTGTCTTCTTTTTCGCTTCAAAACTGTTTCTGTCATGATCCCTCACAATATATTCCAGAGAAGCCCGTTCTACCGTCCCCTCCATTGCACACAGATGATAAAATCCCTCATAAAGCTCCGTATGTTCCGGCCGTTCACAGGCGGGCAGCATCTGATTGATCTCCATTGCCACCAGTGACGCATTTACCATTCTGTTTTTTGCATCACCGGGATGGATATTGACTCCGTTGATTTCAAATTCTGCAGAGCATGCATTAAAGTTTTCATACACGACTTCTGTCTCCACGCCGCCATCCAGCGTATACGCAAAATCCGCCCCGAATCCAGCCACATCAAATTCATCTGCTCCTCTTCCCACCTCTTCATCGGGCGTGAAACCGATACAGACTTTTCCATGTGGTATATTGCCCTCCATCAGCCGCTCAATCACGGTCATAATTTCGGAAATACCGGCTTTATCATCAGCTCCCAGCAGTGTAGTGCCGTCTGTCGTAATCAGCGTGCGTCCCTGCATCGCTTCCAGATGCGGAAAGTTCTTTACTGTCAGCATACGTCCGCTGGTACCCAGAACCACATCTTTCCCGTCATAATTCCTGATCACCTGAGGTTTCACATTTTCTCCGCAAAAATCAGGTGCCGTGTCCATATGTGCAATCAATCCGATTGCCGGTACATTTTCACAGCCTCCGGAAGCGGGAACAGAACCGTAAACGTAACATTTTTCGTCCACCCGCGCATCACTGACTCCCAGCTCCTGCAGCTCCTGCACCAGTAACCGTGCCAGATCAAACTGCCGTTGGGAGGACGGAACAGTACTGCTGTTCTCATCGCTGGTTGTATATACTTTAACATACTCTAAAAATCTCTCATACGCTCTCATAGTACTATTTATTTCCTCCATTCCGGCGGAAAGCCCTGGCGCTTCCTGACACCAGAGCTTTCCGTCTCTTATTATGCTGTTCAGACTGTTACGCCAGTCCTCTGTACCGAATGTAATCAGCAATCAGTTCCACAGATCCCTCAATGCCAAGAGCACTGCTCTCTACGCTGAGATTGTAGCTGGAAGCCATTCCCCATTTTTTCTCAGACTGGAAGTTGTAATAACTGGCACGTTTTTTGTCTGTCTTCACCAGCATATCCCGTGCTTTCGATTCTGAAACTCTGTATTCCTCCGCCACACGTGCTGCACGGAAATCAGAATTGGCATGAACAAAAACGCTGACCAGATCCGGGCAGTCTCTGAGAATATAGTCTGCACATCTTCCTACAATTACACAGGATTCATTTGCCAGTTTTTTGATTGAATCATAACTTGCCTGGTAAATCTGCTGATCAATCGTCGGACCCGTATACATCACAGACGGATAGACATCCATCACGATGGAATAAAGAAGACTGTTGGTTGGCTTTTCATCATAGCTTTCAAGAACCTTTTCACACAGTCCGCTTTCTTTGGCAATTACTTTAATCAGCTCTTTATCATAAAATTTAATCCCCAGCTTCCTGGCAAGCTTCTCTCCGATCTCATGGCCGCCGCTTCCGAACTGCCTGCCTATCGTTACTATCACTTTTTTCTGCATAATCGACCCCTCCTGTCAATCCGCTCCAAATATTTATATCTGGGTCAGGGATTTCTTTCTTTTGTATTTTCAGTATAACATAAATCTGCAGGTTCGTGTGAAAATAAATTCTCTGTTTTCACTTTATTCTGAATATGATAGAATATCAATGAGCCAGGGGACAAATGGACAGAAAAATACATATTTGTCGGGTAACTCATATCAATAATGCCAGGGTCTAAAGGTCTTTCACCTGCATGAGCTTGCGCATGCGTTGTTATATATACAAAAGGAGGAGTCTTATGTCACCAATCAGTCAATATTATGAAACTATGGCAGCTTCCATTATCAAAGGGCTGGAAAAACGCGGGATGGAGGGGTACTATTTTCCCTCTTCCAAAGAGGCTGTGGCAAGCATCCTGTCCATGATTCCATCCGGATCATCTGTATCCTGGGGCGGATCTGTCACTCTGTCCGAGTCAGGTATGATGGATGCTCTGAAATCTGCAGATCTGGAGCTGATTGACCGTTCTTCTGCAAAATCTCCACAGGAAAAGAAATCTCTTGAGCGATCCGCTTTCGGTGCCGATTATTACTTCATGAGTACCAATGCCATCACCACAGACGGAGAGCTGGTAAATGTGGACGGAAACGGAAACCGTACAGCAGCTCTGATCTACGGACCGGATCACGTTATGATCCTCGCCGGCATGAACAAGGTTGCTGCCGACGCCGAAGCGGCAGTCAGACGTATCCACACACAGGCAGCACCGCCGAATGCCATCCGGCTCGGGCTTCATACATCGTGCAGCCAGACCGGAATCTGCAGAGACTGTCTCTCACCGGACTGCATCTGTGCCCATACCGTAATCACACGATTCAACCGCATTCCCGGTCGAATCAAAGTATTCCTGATCGGCGAAACACTTGGCTTCTGACAAAATCAGCTTCCGGAAAATCAGAAGGATTCCCGAAACAGAATCTGTTCAAAAAAACGATCCCTTCCCCTGCCGACCGGCAGAAGAAGGGATCATTTTTATGATATCCGTGTTACGTATAAATCCTTCCGGTTATCTCATCATATTCGTATACATGCAAAAACAGCAGGGAGCTGTATTTCCTTTTATTTAAAGTCTTTCGGGAACAGAACCGCATAATCGTTCTCATCATATCGTTTCTTACCCATGGACAACTTGCGGAAAAACTTGTTGGAACGGTTGATTGCACGGCTCACAATATCAATGGCATCGATTATGGATACAACCTTCCCTTCCTCCGCGGCTTCTGCTGCTTCGGAAAGCTTATCGCAGAATACATCATACGCCTCTTCGCCGATTGTAAAGTCCTGAGAATTGGCATAAATCTCACCAAACCTTGCAAGTTCATCCACTGTATACACAGGAATGTATATCTGTGCGGTAAATTTCATGGTAAATCTCGGATGACGCATCAGCAGCTCATGAATATACTGCTGCTCATCTTCCAGAATAACAACAAGACCATCTGTGCGGAACTCCATCGCCGTCGTCAGCTGCTCCACCGTACCCGGTTCAAGATCTCCCGCCTCTTCAATAATCAGTGTGCCGCCCGCTATCTTTGCAATCGTCGCAGCAATGTCCTTACGATTCAGATCAGCCGCATAGATTCTGGCCATCTTCATTACCTGACTTCCCTTATCCTGTGCAATCGCTTTTGCAAGATTCATTGCCAGAGTGGTTTTTCCGGAACCGTGTGCACCGAAAATCAGAATGTTGCCGCTGCGTGATGTTCTGTCATCTCCCTTTGATTCCGCCTGAATAATAGCATTCGCAATCTGATCCTCCAGACCTTCCACCTCCGTAAATCCACGGAACAGTCCTCTCAGGTGCTCAGGAATCATCAGATACTCTTCGTCTTCGTACTCCTCATCATATCCATCTTCATCGTACGCTTCTTCATAGTCTCCACCGGCAGCCTGATCTTCCGTATACGATTCATCATACCCGCCTTCTTCATAATCTGCGTCTTCTTCGTACACTTCGTCAACCGGTTCATCCGAATCATAGTATGCTTCTTCAGAAGTGTATTCCTCATCCTGCGGAAGCACTTCACCGCCGGCTGTAGCATCTGCCTGCTCTTCCGGAAGATTCTGTCCGTCCTCATCTGTTTCCGGCATTCTTCCTTTTTTTACCTGTTCAGCCGGAATACGGATTGTCTTTTCTGCAAGTATTTCCTTCTTTGCAGCTTCCAGCAGTTCTTCCTTCGTATTAACAATCTTTCTTGTCTTGCCAAGATCGGTCTTTTCTTCTGTATATGTAGGAAGCGCCCGTCTGTTTCTCAGCAGTTTTTCCGGATGGCTCGTATACTGAAGCGCTTCTCTCTGGATATCCGTCAGTTCTTCCTCTGCCACTGCAGAAACAGATCTCATACCTCTCCTGCGCTCCGACGGCTCACTCTGCGCTGCTTCCGTTTCGTCAGCCGCTTCTCCTTCCTCCTGCTCTCCCGCTTCGATTACTGCATCTGCAATTTTCTTTCCTTTATCGCCCATGGAAAGCAGAATATCATCGATGGAAAGCTGCCCCGCACTCTGCTCCGGCATCTCCGGCACCGTCAGCTTCTGAACTCTCTGCAGCTTCGGATCCACAGATGCAGGTACATCTTCGTCATCCTCCTCCACACGTTTTACAACGCCGGAGATGATCTTCCTCATACTCTTTGCCAGTTCTACCTGAAGATCCTTCTGGTCCTCCGGTTCTTCCTCCGGCATCTCCGTCTTTTCCTCTGCTGGTTTTTCCGGTGCGGCCACCGGTCCTTTCGCTGCAGAAGCAGGTGAAGCGTCTGTTTCGTTATCTTTTATCTCCTGCTTCGAAGGCTGAGAGGAAGTGTTTTTCGTATCTTCTGCTTCAGCCGTTTTCTGTGCTTCGGAAGCTTCCTTCTCCAGTTCAGCCTTCCGTGCCATAACCTGACTTGCAATCTCCCGCTCTGTCTCTGCGATTATAGACTCTGCCAGAACCTCTCCGTCTGTGGTCTCCACATTCTGGATTACATTATCCTCTTCCTCCTGCGGATCATCCATGTGCTCCTCCAGGTCCTCCTGGAGACACTCCTCATAAATCTGCTGCTGTCTCGGCGTCAGAGAAGTATAGCGCATCTTCAGTTCAAGAGCTTTCCGTACGTATTTGCCGCTGTGGAACCAGAGCACAAGATCGTCACATGCAGCAAAACATTTCTGCATCTGGCCCGCCTGCTGATACAGCCTGGCAAGTTCATACGCCCAGCGTTCCGTATATTCCTGTCCCAGATATTCCTCCAGAATAGTAATCAGTTCTTCCACAGAGTTTCCTCTGCCTTTATAGATCTTATATTTCAGAATATAACGGTTATTATCATGAGGAGCTGCCTGCACATACTCTGAATAATACTCTATGGCTTCGTCATACTGCCGCAGTGCTGTCGTCACTTCCACCAGACGATACAGAACCGTCTTGCCGACCGGCGACTTCCGATATGCGCGTACCAGCAGATTCTTGCTGTCCTCCAGCCGGCCTGCTGCCTCATAAATCTCGCTGATCAGGCAGAGCGTCCTGACATTGCGGACTCTTCTCCAGTCAATGGTATCTGCCAGCTTGGCCGCCTCTTCGTAGTCCCCCTGATCTACCAGCTTATCAATCTCCTCCAGTTTGAGGTTGTATTCATATTTGTCCACTTTATTCACCTCATCATCTATTCTTTCGACTGCAGAAATGTGCAGCTGCCATCATTTAATCAATAAGAGAACCGCAGCATGGTTTTTCTGCATTTCGTCACAACTTTTTTAAAAATATGTAATATATTCTGTTTTAGTGTACCATACCTGCATTTTGTTGTCAAAAACAACCTGTCGCAAAAAGGCGGTTTTTCGCGGTTATTTTCCTGTTTTGTCCATGTTTTTCCTTTTTTCAGGAAGCATTGAAAACATTTTTCCGTTATGTTAAAATAATCCATAACTGTTCAGGACAGGTAAAATTTCATAAATCAGAGGCTGGCTCTGAACAGTTACCAGAATTTTAAATTTTTAAGCAACAGTTCCGGTGTTCCGGAGCTTCTGCATTACTCTACAATCATTCTGAAAGGTTAAAACGATTATGGAAAATTTCGATATAACCGTGTTTTATGCCTGTCACAATCCCCAGGCTGACGCACATCCCGATTTTCCGGATCAGACGCTTCCTTCCGGAAAAATTCAGCTGATTCCCCTTCAGGAACCGGATCTTTATCGTCCGAGAAAATCTTATCTGGATACAATCGAAAAAGCGCAGGGCCGGTTTTCCATTCTTCTTGATGAAGGGGATATGTTTGACATACGTTTTCTGGAACGCATGATGCTTTCTGCCAAAGACGCTGATATTGCCTTTGTTATGCCAGCCATGACGAGCCTTCATATCGAACGCAAGCCGGAATATTTTTCTCTGGATCAGATCGAAGATATCAGAATCACCCCGGAAAAACGCCCGCCGGTATTTCCCACCGGACTGCATGGTCTGCTGATACGGACAGAATATCTTCAAAGGGCACTGTTGTATCGGCAATCTGTCATTGAAGAAGAGAAGCAGGTGCTCCTTGCTTTGCTGAATGCACATCCATGCTTCCTGTATAACGGTTCCTGTTCATTAAAATACAGTTTTCCGAAGGAATGCGATTACCAGTATGACCTGCGATGTTTTACAAAAGAATGGTACTATGATTCGCTGGAACAGTTTTTACTGCCGCTGCTGGATGACACTGAACAGAAATACGGCAGTGTACCGCTGCTGCTTCAGCATCTCGCGCTGCATATGCTGCATATCCGTGTTTTCGCCAACCTGAACAACCGCAATAAACACGTCATTCCACCGGAAGACGTGCCTGCATACATCGCCCTGTTTACGCAGGTGCTGCGCTATATTGACACCGGAACCATTCTTTCAAAAGACTGTAATCCCACAGCATCTTCGGACAATATCAATCTGTTCGATCTGCGGATGAAAAAAAATGATTTTTCCTATTACCCTGATCTGTCCTGTGAAAAAGACACTGTTCTTCTCACATGTGACGGACAGAAATTCGGTGATCTGAACCTTCTGGCAGCCCGGATCAATCTGATCGATTACAAAAACGGCTGTCTGGAAATAGACGGCGGAATCAATAATTACTTTGCACCGGAAAGCGGAACCGTCTTTGCCATGTTCGACGGAAAAAAATATCCACTGTCGTATAATCAGCGATATTCTCTGTCCAAATGTTTCGGTGTTACCTTTTCGCGGCTGAAAACCTTTCATGTTTCAGTTCCCGTCTCCGCTTCTGACCAGGAGCGGCTGCTTCAGTTTGTTTTCTGCACGGGTAACAGAGAATACGTGATGAATTACGTTTTTCCTTCCCATACCAGTCGTTTTGCCAAAGACTTTACGTACGGATACTGGCGTTTTGGCCCGTATTTTTCCTACTGGGCAAAAGACGGAATTCACGTGATCAAATCCAGAAAGCTGCTGGTACTGTACAAGGAACTCCGTCTCTGGAAACAGATCTGGTCAAAAAAGGGAGGTGTTTACCGGAATCAGCTGCCGCTGAAAATCCTCAATTTTCTCCTGCGCCCCTGGTTTTCCAGGCAGAAGATCTGGCTGTTTTTTGACAAAATATATAAAGGCGGTGATTCTTCTGAATATATCTACCGCTACGCATCACAAAAAAAGGATGGCATCCGGAAATATTATCTTCTTGATAAAAATTCCGCCGATTATGCCCGGATGAAAAAAGAGGGATTTCGCCCTCTCATTCGCGGAAGCCTGAAGCACCGTCTGGTATTCCTGAATGCAGATATGGTGATTGCTTCGAATTCCACTGTTTTTGCATTTAACGACTACACCTTCAACCGCTCTCTGGTTATACGCGGCGATGTCCATTTCGATGTAGCCTGCGTCCAGCACGGAATGTCTGTACAGAAGATTGCGCTGGCGCAGCAGCGGCTCAGAGATAATACGAAGCTGTACTTCTGTGCGTCCAAATACGAAATCGAGAATCTTTCAAAACCGATCTATGATTACATCGGTTATGATGCATTGAAACTGACCGGTGTTCCACGATATGACGGTCTGAAAGACCAGGCAGAAAAGATCATCCTGCTGTCACCGACCTGGCGTATGCAGTCTGCCCTACCGGTTACAACGAATGAGGGAGTTGCCCGGGATTACAACCCCAATTTCCGCGAAACCGACTATTACAGGGTCTATAACAGCCTGATTAATGATCCTCGCCTGCTGGATGCAGCAAAAGCACACGGTTACCGGATCAAATACGTCCTTCATCCGATTGTCAGTCCCCAGTGTGATGACTTTACCAAAAATGATTTTGTAGAGATCATCCCCTCTATAGGAGATATGAGCTACGAAAAGCTTTTCTGCGAATCCGCACTGATGGTGACAGATTATTCCGGTGTACAGTTCGATTTCGCCTATATGCGAAAGCCGGTCGTATACCTGCATCACAACGATATCCCACAGCATTACGAGGAGGGTACGTTCCATTACGACACCATGGCCTTCGGCGAGATCTGCCATACAAATGAAGAATTGATTGATGTCCTCTGCCGGTACATGGAAAACAACTGCGTCATGCCGGAAGTATACCGGAAACGCGCCGACGATTTCTTCGCTTTTTCGGATCACAGCAACTGTGAGCGAATATATGACATCATGCTGGAGCATGAAAACAAAAGAGAAAAAAAACAAAAGCAGGCAAGCCTGCCATCAGCTCCCCCATCCCCTCACTCATGAGGGGCCTGACTGCTTTTGCGCGCCGAGCGTGGTCAGCACTGCTGACACTTTCTCTGCACGCCAGTGCGCATCTTCGCGGAGCGTTTTTATCGTATAGGATTAGGGTGTCAAAAGGTTAGTAACCTTTGATATAAATTTGTACCTTGAAAACTTAACACGATATGTAAAAACATAGGAATATTTGGTAAAATATAAGTATCATATTTCGAGGTGATTCTTATGTCTTTTGTAAAAAATGATAATCAGCAACTTACACTTTTGGACAGTACTTTTAATCTTACAGAACGGGAAAAAAGAATGTTGGAAAAATCTTGGGCTAAGACTTTTGCAGATAAAGTTTTTCCAGCCATTGATGAAAATATATTTTCTGTTCTTTATAGTGAAAAGGCTTCAAGACCAAACACTCCAGTTAATGTTATAGTTGGAGCGCTTATACTTAAAGAAGCACTGAATGTCACAGATGATGAGATTGTTGAAGCAATGGCGTTTGATATTCGCTACCAGTATGCTCTACATACAACAAGCTTCAAAGAACAACCTATTAGTGACAGAACACTTAGTCGATTCAGAGCCAGAGTACTATCTTATGAAACAGAGCATGATGTTGATCTTATTCATGAGTGTGTTGTTAAAATGGCAAAAGAGATAGCTGATTTTATGAACATTACTCCAGATAAGCAGCGAATGGATAGCTTAATGGTTGCTGCAAATATCAGGAATCTTTCTTTACTCGAACTATTTTATACATGCGTTGCTAATCTCTGTAAGGTTATGAATGAACGAGGAACTGAACTCCCGGAAGAACAGCATCATTACATTGAAAAGGATGATTACAATAAATGTATTTATCATAAACGTGACAAAGATGCTACTGAGAGAACCATCACTGTGATGAAGGATGCAGATATTCTTGTCACGATATGTGATTCCACTGGTGACTTTGATGATACAAGTGAATATCAGTTACTTATCCGTCTCTTAAAGGAACGTACTATCATTGATGACGACGGAACAAGGCGTTTACGTCAAAAAGAGGAAGTGGAAAATCCTTCTGAAGTATTGCTCAATCCTTCTGATCCAGAGGCTACATTTAGATATAAAGCTGGCGGCAAACATCTTGGGTATGTTGGAAATGTAGTCGAATCTGTAGGTGAGAACGGTGGTAGTTTAATAACTGATTATGATTACCAACAAAACACATATGCAGACAATCAGTTTATGAAAGATTATCTTAATGATCAGAATACCTTTTCTGATGATTCTATCATTGTTGCAGATGGAGCGTACAGTGGTGAAGAAAATTCACGCCTGGCTTCAGAACATAATCTTAAACTTGTTACAACCAATTTCACAGGAAGAAAACCAGATGAAATATATGCAGATTTTGTATTTACGGATGATGGGCACTATTTACTCAAATGCATAAATGGATACGCTCCAGAAGAATGTAGATACGACCCTCATAATGATTGTTCAATTGCTTACTTTAAAACATGCAATTGTGAAAATTGTCCATTCAAAGAACGCTGCAATCCACGATTTTTGAAAACTCGTGTACGTAAAGAGGTGTCTTGGAAAGCTGTTGGTCGAGCAAAGCAATTGCAATACATGAAAACAGAAGAATTCTCAGAGTATGCCAAATTTAGGAATGGAGTGGAAGCAATTCCTTCATTGCTTCGCCGAAGATACCATGTGGATAAGATACCTGTTCATGGTAAACGTCGCACGCGGTTGTTTTTCGGCTTTAAGATAGCAGCTTTAAATTTTCAAAAACTGTCAGATTATTCTAACGGTTTATATAATCATGTCCAAAACGAAGAAACTGCATAAATATCAAGTAACAGATTCCCCTATAATAAACATCAGTAGGGCTACTTATCATTTCAAAAAGCAATTCATTTATCAATTCGTGTTAAATTATCAAGGTACAAACAAAAAGAATATGTCTTATGGTGTCTTTTGACACCCTAATCCGTATAGGAAACGAAGTTTTCTATACGATAAAAAAACTGCCCCGGAAGACGAGAACATTATCTCTCATCTTCCGGGCAGATTTCTTTACGGAACTCATATCAAACAAGAAATTCATCAGAAAGCTTCTCTCTAAGCTCTCTGTTCTCTTCCTTCAATTCCTTTATCAGTTCTTTGTATTCATTATTTTTATCCAGTCGGTCATTACATACTTTATACGTTCTTCTGAATTTTCTTTTCAGCTTTTCCTTTTGCTCCTTCTCTGTTGTTCCGGAATAGGCAGAAATATTATTCAGCAATTCATCATATGAATAAGGTTCTATATCACAACCATCCCAACAAGCCACTTCCTTTATTCCATGAAACAGTGATACATAAACGCTCATTAAAAAATCGCGATCTTTCTTTATTCCTTCGTCCATGGCCTGTTCAATTTTTTTCAAAACTGTTTTTGCATCTATATCCATGATACTTACAGTTCTGTCGCCATAACCTATACTGTTATAAAACCCGGGAACTTTAGAATTCCATACGATTCCCACTGATGGCACGTTTAAAGAATACGCAATAATACTCGGATGAAGACGGCATGAGATAACTGCATCATAAGAAGATATTTTTTCAATAAGCTTTTCAGGCGTGTTCATATTAAATACACATTTTTTCTCTTCAAAATCATAATTTCGAATTAAGTAATCCAAAAAAGCTTCATCTCCAAAATGACCACTTGTTATCAAATCATAATCATAATTTCGACTCTTTATTTCTCTGATCAAATCTCCCCAAAATGCTGCTGCTTTTTCTTTTGAAAAATCAATGCGGTTATCAATGAATCCATTCGCACGCAGTATGAAAATACCTATTTTTTTATTTGCTTTTTCCGGTTTTTTCTGATTAATATAATTTCCAAAAACCGTAGAGGTAAATACTGCCGGATCAGAAACCTTACCCAGTATTAATTCATCCTTCTCTTTATATTTCTCCAGAAATTCCAGTCCATCCCTGGTAGTAATCTGCTTCACACAATCAAAATTAAGTGTTTTCTTTAATCTCTGGCACTTTTTATTTGTTTCTTCATATCGTTCTACTCCTATAGCAGAAAAGATAACCGGCGTATGAAATTCTTCCGCTATCTCTAATGTCACAGCCGTTCGCTCATAGAAGTTCTGATATAAATAATTAAACAACGGAGCTCCGCCGAAAACCACCAGATCCGCCTGTTCTATTAAAGTTCTGGCTGTCTTAAGCAATCGTTCATCTTTTGTTGCCAGATATTTTTGAGATATAATGGCTGCTGCACGGCTGTTTATTTTATAACTATTATCGTCGATATTCAGATTCCTCATAACTGCCTTTATCAATCCGATATCACAGGCCTCAATAACCTGATCTCCCACATTATCAGAATCCCTGTTTGTCAATAACAGTATTTGAAATATTTTTTTATCCGTCTCATTTTCAGATGTCACTTTTTTCTGTTGAACCGGAAAAAATCTATTGAAGCAATACTTAGCAGTTCCTCTCAGTCCTTTCTTTTGCACTTTTTTCAACGCCGTTAAAATGTCCATTTCTTTTCTCCAATTCTTTCCATAATCTACTTTTTATTGCAGCAACAACCATCTTAACCCATTTCTCAATATAGCTTTTTTATTATATCAACTGACACACACAACCGCAATGAATAATTAAAAAAATCAGAAGATACTGTGCTATACAATATCTTCTGACCTTATATTTTATTTTCTTTCATTTTTTATTTAATTTTTCAAATCGGAGAGTACTTTTCCTGTTTCATTTATAAAAGATATCGTCTGTTTCTTTACACATATTTTTTCTTTTATAAACCATGTGGCATTCTTCTTACTGGCTGTTATTTAATATATGGATCATTCTTTTTTTCTGATCCAATGAAAAATTATGTATTTTATCTGCCAGTTTTCTATGATGTACTGATTTTCGAATCTGTGTATTCAATTTGTCCTGAATTTTATCTGGATAAATGTGCTCTATCAGCAGATTCGTATTCTCTCCAATTAACGTTAATATACGATACTTTGAATCATTTCTGATAGAGGTCTTTTTTACAGGAAACATTTATCCGGCCACATGTAACAAAATAATAATGTGACACTATATCCACTGGAATCGACCTCCTGTCCTTCTGTTATCATTGTCTATAGTTTGATCTATAGGAACAACAACTTTTTGTTGATGGTTGTATCATAACAGATAATATTTGTTTTGTCAATACTATTTGAAAATTATTATAAAATTATTTTTTATTATATTCGTATATTTTATAATAACTTTTAATTTATTTAATTCAATATAAATTTCAGACTTTTTATGCAATACCTACTATTTCTGATCTTTCTCCTGAAATCCGTTTTTTTCCTGCTGTATTCCTGTCATCTTTCTTCCAATCACTCTGGAAATCAGGTATCTGGGCCGCCCTTTTACCTCCTCATATATTTTCGCAATATAATACCCTATAATTCCCAGGCTGATCATTATGATACTGCCAATCACCAGAATAAGCAGAATAACTGTTGTAAAGCCTTCCACTGCATGTCCCGTAAAGTATCTGACAAGCGACTGAATTCCCAGAATTACGGCAAGCAGAAAAACAAAGACGCCGGCGACCGTGACGCACTGCATCGGCACCGTTGAAAAAGCAACAATGTTTTTAACAGCATATTTAACCAGTGACCAGGTGGACCACTTGGATTCTCCCTCTGTCCTTTCCTGTACATCAAATTCCACCGACACTGTACGGAAGCCAATCCAGGAAGACAGTGCACGGAAGAATACATTTCGTTCTGGCATGGACAGCAGCGCATCTACTGCGCGGCGATCCAGCAGTTTAAAATCAGATGCCCGGGACATATCAATTCCCACCGCATGCGATATGATCCTGTAAAATAATCCCGCACTTGCGCGATGTGCTGCACTTTCTTTTCCACGGCTCCGTTTTACCCCTTCCACGACCTCATATCCCTGTTCCCACAGACGATACATTTCCACCAGGGTTTCCGGCGGATGCTGCAGATCACAGTCCATTACGGCACAGCATTCCCCCGATGCACTGGCCAAACCAGCCAGCATAGCCGACTCTTTCCCAAAGTTTCTGGAAAAATTCACCCCGACTATATGAGGATTCTTTTTCACTGCATTTTCTATCTGCTGCCACGTTCCGTCCTTTGAGCCATCGTTTACAAATACAATTTCATACTCTATATCTGCATCTGACAGTATCCGGCTTACTGTCTCTGATGCTTTTTGTATCATTTTTTCTTCATTATAAGCCGGTAATACTACTGAAAGCATTGCTGTTTTTCCTCCGTCATTTTTTCGTCTCTTCAAGATCCAGCTTTTTATATTTTCTCCTATATAAAATAACCAGGCACAGACACAATATTCCTGCACAGGATATCATTATCCCGGTATTCATACCGGGCATACGGTACACAAGCCGGATATCATGGTTTCCTGCCGAAAGGGGCAGAGCCATAAAGATTGTGTTAGCCTGCAGAATTTCCTGTTCTTCTCCATCAACGTACGCTTTCCACCCTGAAGAATAGGGCACAGTAAGGCACAGAATTTTTGCTTTATCAAGAGAAATACTGCCTGTTACCTCATTGGTCGCATGTGCCCCATTATCATTATGTAAATCTATATTCTCGAGAACACACGATCTGAGTGCAGAGACCTGATCAGCATAGTGTTCCATAGGCTGACAGATTATTTTCATCTCATCAAAGCTGTAAATTCCTCTTTCCGGGAAAGTAATTGTAATGGCTTTTTTAGCCATTTTATCATAACACATATTTATGATAAAATCATGTCGACCTGCATACCATGTATATCGGGGTGTGCGATAACTCAGCCTTTTCAGTGTTGTTTTCCCATCCTCATTGACCGACGTGACAGGAATAACAGTCTCTATTGGCTCTGACCAGTATTTTTCCGCTCTCTCTTCTTTTTTCTGTTCCGCTTCTGAGAGTGCATTCCACTTTTCCTCTGTATACAGATTCAACGGATCAACTGATGTATCATCACTGTACAGGCTCAAAGGTGAAATCCCCTCATACGCAAGTCCTTTCAGATAAAGGCATGTTTCACTGTTTCTTTCTCCATCAAAGGAAAGTGTAACCTGGGCATCTTTCTCTGTTACAACAAAAGAATTTCCCTGCATAGTTACCGCGTTGCTGCCACAGGCGACTGTATAGTCCATGCTCCTGCTGGTCAGCACAGGTTCTGTTCTATTATAGCCCTCCGGTATATCTTTCAGCAGGATCCCCTGCAGTAATGCTTCCTGCCTTTCCACAGGAGTCATATTTTCATAATCACTTTCCGAAATACAGGACTCATACGTGTACCCCAGAGGAAGCGCATATTCATTTTTATATACATCATATTTGTTCTCCAGACTGTCTTTAATCTGGTATGGCTGAAATCCGTACGGAACGTAATTGGCATCTGCTGCATCGGGTTCTTTTGTAATGTAGTATTTCACAGAAGCCAGCGTGTTCAATGCAGTACGATTATCCAGTGTTTTATAATTATACGCACTGTTATCCCTCAGACACAACTGCTCCATAAACGGAGCCATTGTACTGTTGCACAGGCTCCAGTAAAACTGCACGCTGGAAAACCCGCTGATCAGCGTACAGTTTGCATTAGCTGCGTTATAAACATCTCCGGAATAGCGAAAAAATCCGCCATTATCATCCACCGCTTTCATCACTTTTGTCTCAGAAGTATTCAGTTTGCTGTATACTTTATCCATATCAAGAAATTCCGTCAGATATGAAGAACGTGTCGGAGCATACGCAAAATATGAAGTTCCTGCTATATTGGCAACCACCAGCGAAAGCAGTCCAAGTTCCAGTGCAATGCGTCCGTTTCGTTTTTTAACGTGCCGAAACAGAACCAGTACGCAAAAAACCGGAATCATAATAAGCAGAGTCAGCTTCAGGCCACGCACCATATCGCCGGGCTTCAGCACAAATCCAAGCAGGAAATACAGGATTGTTACTGTACCCAAAACTGCCTGTTTTTTACGCGAAAGCTGCTGCATTTCCTCCCACATGGCAGTAAGAATATAAGAAATCAGCATACTGTACGCCCAGATCCAACGATTTGAAACGTAGGAAAACCCATTCAGAAGAAATCCGGCATACGGCAGCAGCAAAAGCATGGTCAGTACAATAAAAGCAACTTTCAGTTCTGTATATTTTTTTCTGCAAAGAAACAGCAGAAGAACGGCCAGCAGGGCAAGCGCTGTATAACCCATAAAGTTCCAGTGCCCAATTGAACCGCAATCTACAAACCCGGCCAGAAAACGCTCATAATACCGCTGGGAATAAAACACTCTGTATGTACTGGAATACTTTGTCCGTGGATTATTCAGAAACAGCAATATGACCGGGAACAGGAGAAATGCACTCAGCATTACTCCAAGCAGGCCGTATCCTCCAATCTGAAAGATTTTTCCAAAAGCCTGTTTTATATTGCCCCTTTTATACGGGACAAATACTCTGATAAGAACATACAGAATTACCATCAGCACAAGCATGTAAAAGAAATAAAAACTGCTGACTGCGGAAATAAATACCGATCCGATAAAAATCCACGGCTTTTTTTCTTTCCATATTTTCTCTGCTCCGAGAAGAAGAAGCGGAAAATATATCATAGGGTTGGCAAAATAGGGATGTTTCACCGCAGCTGCAAGTGCAAATCCACAGAATATGTAAGAAAATGCTCCGGCCAGCACAGAAATGCGGCCATAGTTTTTCCGGTAAAAGCAGTATGCGGAAAAGGCAATCCCCGCCAGGTAAAGACGTACCAGGACAAGAAAGCTGTAGAAATATGCCATGTACTCAGACGGAACAAACACAGCAAACAGATTCAGCGGATCTCCGATTGCATAATAATGAAGGGTTGTCACAATGTCAGCCCCATAACCGATACTGAAACTGAATTGAGGTATTATCAGTCTGTGATGATTCCAGAGATTGCTCAGAATTGTCCTCATCCACTCCGCATAATACGTCAGAGCCTTAAAATGCTGTTTCCATCCGTCATCTGAATAAACAAAAGATTTTCCGCTTCTGATAAAATAGCCGTAGACCAGCCCACACAGAAGAATAAACAATCCTGTATATGCCAGATAATACAATCTTTTCCAACTGCTTTTCTTTTTCTGTTCATTGGCGTCTGTCCGCCGATATACTTCTTTACTCAAAACTGCTCCCTCTTTCACCCGTTATTACACTGTCCGGACAAACTGTTTTTTACTTTTTCTGACCCTCTGCAACCACACATACAGACCGATAACTGCCATAAACAACCCACCGTTAATGAATAGTCCCATTCGCACAGAACACCACGGAGCTTCCCACTCATCATAAACCTGAAGCCACAGGTCATTCTGCCGTTTATTTCCGTTTACAGTCAATGCACCGTCATATATATCAATATATTCATTGGAACGCTGGGAAAACCGGATCCGGCCATCTATTTCTGCCTTTTTCTCTATCATCAGAGTATACTTTTCTCTTCCCTCCGGAGTGATCTCCGGGACATTGATTTGTATCTGACCTTTCTGATCTATATCTTTCTCACTGATCTCACCGCTGTACACCTCTTTACCGTTCCCGTCCTGCAGAATAACCCGGTAGCTGCATCCTTCGTCCGGGGCAGCTTTGTCTGCTTTTCCACGCACCCGAATCACACGAAAAGTTTTTTCCGCATAAAATTCCTGTGACAGCACTTCTATCTCTTCTTCAGCCGAAACTTCACTCAGAGATCCTTCCGCACTGTAAATACTCCAGGTATGGTGTGTTGTCTTTCCATTTGTCATTCTATAAAACATTATCATACATACAATAAAAGTACATAGCAGCAGCACCGCTTCCAAAGGATGTCTTTTCCCGGCTTCTGTCTCCGGTATCCTTACTTTCTCCGAAAGAATGCTTCCGCCCTGCGCAGCAACAAGAAGCATCACGTATATGAACGGAGCCGCATAGGATCCTTTGACCTCCCAGATGCAATAAAAAAGAATGCCACCCAGAAAAGTCAGAGTAAATAAAAACGAATACCAGTCCATTTCTTTTTTTTGAAGCATGTCAAGCAATGCCACAAGAATCAGAAAAACTGTAACAATCCTGAATGCATAGCAGTACTCCCGGAACAGATCCGAATGATCTCCCAGAAGCCATGAGTTCAGCCTCGTCTGCTTCGTATCCTGCAGAGCTTTCGGGATCAGTTCCTCATGGTCTCCGCTGCTCCAGGAATCAATCAGTTTGTTGAAAAGAAAAACTGCAAGACCGGAAACACTGTATTCTCTGTAATTCTCTTTCAGTTTTTTCAGGGTAGCCTCCTGTTTTTCTTCTTTTGTTGCAAAGCTTTTTGTAAATCGTACGTCATCCATATTGTGTCTTCCCGAGCCGTGAGAACCCATCATCATCCAGTGGGTAATCGGGAAAGCATTGTCTGAAACAGATGAAAAATAACTCTCGTTCAGCCTGGATACTGACTGAAAGCAAACCAGTCCGATAACAGCACAGATCACACTGCACCGCAGCAGCGTGCATATCCGTTTTTTTTCTCCTGTCGTCCACAATACTGCACAAATAAAAAGTGCAATTAGTCCAATTACAACAGTTGCTCTCACGTAATATCCGATCACGCCTATGACAGCTTCCACAATACACAGCAATGCCTGCCTGCCCCTGCGTTTCTCCTGCCGGATGCAGATACCAAAATAAAGGACTGCCATCGCAAACGGAATGCTGAGTACGTTCGTATACACCCAGAGAGCCAGAATATAATAAACCGGATTCAGCACACACAGTGTCAGTATTCTTACACCGTGTTTAAGACCGCCGATTTTTACACCAATCAGAAATGTAAAAACAGCCGCTGTCATAACACCTGCCGAAGTAATAACCAGAAGCGGAGAATAAATATCCGTTATTCCAACTCTGTGAAACAGACGAAACAGAAAAGAAAAAGCGATCGTCAGAAAGTAATTGTTCGCATACCTGCCAAAATAGTCTGCATGAGGAAAGTCTGCTGAAACGGTATTCTGTCCCGTAGTCGCAAAATACATTGCTGTGTCCTGCACATTTAAGGCATCCGAATAAGGAACCGTACGAAAATTCCAGAGAATTACCACAAAAATCAATGCCATAAGAGCAAATAAAAAACATGCACTTATTATCAGCTGCCGCCTGCAAAACCTTTCAAAGCAGTTATACAGCAGAGAAAGAAAAATACAGATCACAACCGCCAGCAAGACCGGAAAAGCAAGTCTTACAGTCGAAGAAAACAATTCTGTAAACACATTATCATGGGCTTTTATTATAGTTCCCATAAAAATAAAAACACAAAAAAACAGTGTCATATACAATACACTTCTGTACGCTGCCACTCTTATTTTTTTCCACATCACACTTTACTCTCTTTCGCCCTTTATACTGGAAAATTATATCACCCTTCTATCACCCAGGCAACAATAACAGAAATATATTGCAGAGCGTTCTCATCATACAGATAGTAATATTTCCCGAAAAACAAACGGCAGACTCTCGTCTGCCGCCGTATAATTCTGAATCTTTTTATTTCACCCTGTTATAGTTGATCAGACATCCGTCCAGGATAATCTGGCGCTCATCATCGGTCATCTCGCCCAGCTGCAGCGTAAATTCCTTCGCTGTGCCGTCTTTAATGACATAGGCGGGGATAACGGTTGCCTTATTTTCAACCGCACTGCGGATCCCCGGAACAAACAGGTAATCTTTATTCTCAAACGGAAGATCACCTTCTTCGATAAGGAACGGAAGCATGCCCCAGTTGATCAGGTTGGAGCGGTAACGCTTCGTCGCATAGCTGTTGGCGATATTTGCCCAGCCGCCCAGTACCTTCTGGCAGGAAGCGGCCTGTTCTCTGGCAGAGCCGTCACCCGGCTTTACTGCAAAAATGGTGCTGCCGATTCCCGTATTTTCCGGATTTACGTCTGCACAGACCGTTTTCACTGCAGTCAGGACACCGGTCAGCTCCGGAAGGGCTGTCTCCATGCTTTCGCCTGCTTCACGTGCCTTCTCCGCCTTCTGTACCTCTTTTGCAAGGCCTACGTATGCAGGATCTTTTCTGGAAAGTGCAAACTCAGCCAGCCCCAGCGGGTTGGAACGGTAAGAGGAAGTCTCTCCGGAGGGGATCAGCTCATCGGTGGTGGTTACAGGATCATGGATCTCTGAAACAACCTTCAGAATCAGGTTCTCCGGAAGCTCACACATGGCCGGCCAGTCTTTGATATTCGGACCGAATTTGATCTCAACGGAAGGATCCGCCACACCCTTGCTGTCGAAAACGCGATTGGCGTAGATGCTGCTGTCGAAGAAATATTTCGGCTTGCTGTAATTTGCATCCATATCGGTTGCCGCTGTCAGGTAGCCCTTATTGGCTGCCGTTGCCGCAATGGAACGGGCATCCATCAGCGCCACGGAAGCGATCTGGCCGCTCTGCAGCTTGGAGCCCTCCCGGTTCGGGAAATTTCTGGTGGAATGGCGAATGCTGAAGGCATTGTTTGCCGGTGTATCTCCTGCACCGAAGCACGGTCCGCAGAACGCGGTCTTTACAATGGCTCCGCTCTGAATCAGGTCTGCCAGTTTTCCGTTCTTTGCCAGTTCCATATAAATCGGCGTACTTGCCGGATATACACTCAGGGTAAATTCATCCGAGCCGATGAAATTTCCTTTCAGGATATCAGCTGCATCACAGATGTTTTCGAATCCGCCGCCGGCACAGCCTGCAATGATACCCTGATCCACGTACAGTCTGCCGTTCCGCACTTTGTTTTTCAGTGTAAAGTCCACAGCGCCGTCGAGGCTGACCTGTGCGCGTTTTTCCACATCATCCAGAATATCCATCAGGTTCGCGTTCAGCTCTTCAATGGTATACGTATTGCTCGGATGGAACGGCATCGCAATCATGGGACGAATTGCACCGAGATCAACCTCCACCATTCCGTCGTAATATGCCACTGCACCCGGATTCAGTTCTTTATAATCCCCACTTCTTCCGTGAATCTCATAGAATTCCTTAATTCTGTCATCTGTCTTCCAGATGGAGGACAGACAGGTGGTCTCTGTCGTCATGACATCCACACCGATTCGGAAATCAGCGCTCAGGTTCTCCACACCGGGGCCTACAAATTCCATCACCTTGTTGTTCACGTATCCGTTGCCGAATACAGCTCCGATAATTGCCAGAGCAACGTCCTGCGGTCCCACACCCGGAACAGGCTTTCCGGTCAGGTAGATTCCGATCACGCCCGGCATATTGATATCATACGTCTGTCCCAGAAGCTGCTTCACCAGCTCCGGTCCTCCCTCACCCATAGCCATGGTGCCCAGCGCTCCGTAACGCGTGTGGGAGTCTGAACCGAGAATCATCTTTCCGCCGCCGGCAAGCATCTCACGGGCATACTGATGAATAACAGCCTGATGAGGCGGAACATATACGCCGCCGTACTTCTTTGCACAGGAAAGTCCAAACATATGGTCATCTTCATTGATGGTGCCGCCCACTGCACAGAGAGAATTGTGGCAGTTGGTCAGCACGTACGGAACAGGGAATTTTTCCAGCCCTGATGCCCGTGCAGTCTGAATGATTCCCACAAACGTAATGTCATGGGAGGTCAGCTTGTCAAATTTGATTTTCAGTTTTTCCATAGAACCGGAGGTATTATGGTCTTTCAAAATTGCATATGCAATCGTATTCTCTGCAGCCTCTTCCTTTGATGGTATCTGCGTCCCCAGACAGCCTGCCAGCCTTGCCTGCGCTTCCGGCCCGTTCTCAATAATCTCTGTGCCATTGAGCAGATACACGCCTGTTTCATGTAATTTAATCATAATATTCTCCTCTCTTTTTGCAAAAAGAGGCTGCCGCCATCCGCAGCAACCTCTTTGTTTACGCTTCTTTCATCTTCCTCATCCCACACGCAGGCGGAATTTCTGAGCTTCTTTCTCATTGCTGATCTTCTCAATCTCAGCGCCGAGGCTCCTGAGCTTTTCCTCAAATTCTTCGTAGCCACGCTGGATATAGATGATGTCATCGATGGTCGTAATTCCCTCTGCTGCAAGTCCTGCGATCACCAGTGCGGCACCGGCACGAAGATCCGGTGCGCTGACCCGCGCTCCGCTGAGCTTCTCTACTCCGGTAATAATGGCTGTATTGCCCTCAACACGGACAATGGCACCCATTCTCGTCAGCTCGTCCATATATTTAAACCGATTTTCGAAAATACTCTCTGTCACAATACTGGTGCCTCTGGCCAGAGCCAGTGTCACACCGATCTGCGGCTGCATATCGGTCGGATAACCGGGATACGGCAGTGTCTTGACATTCGTACAGCCAAGGCGCTTTGACGCAACCACGCGAACCGCGTTGTCAAATTCTTCCACTTCGCAGCCGATTTCCAGAAGCTTTGCCGTTGTGGCCTCCAGATGCTTCGGAATCACATTTTTGACCATAACGTCGCCCTTTGTCGCTGCAGCAGCAAACATAAAGGTACCTGCCTCAATCTGATCCGGAATAATGGAATATTCCGTCCTGTGCAGCTTCTGCACGCCGCGGATCCTGATCACATCCGTACCTGCGCCCTTGATATTGGCGCCCATACTGTTGAGGAAATTGGCAACGTCCACCACATGAGGTTCGCGGGCACAGTTCTCAATAATCGTATATCCCTCTGCCATGGATGCGGCCATCATGATATTGATCGTCGCCCCTACAGACACGGTATCCAGGAAAATGTGGCTGCCATGCAGGTGCTCTGCCTCTGCCACAATAAAACCGTTACGGATCGTCACGCGGGCACCGAGTGCCTTGAATCCCTTGATATGCAGGTCAATGGGTCTGCTGCCGATGTTGCAGCCTCCCGGAAGCGGAACCTCTGCTTTCTTATATTTTCCAAGCAGCGCCCCAATCAGATAATAGGACGCTCTGATTTTTTTGATATATTCGTAATCTACACTGACTTCTCCGATGTGCTCACTGTTCATCATCACAGCATGCTTCGTGATCCGCTCCACCTTCACGCCAATGCTCTCCATGGCTTCCAGCAGGACATTGATGTCTCGTACATCCGGAAGATTTTCAATCAGTACTGTATCATCCGTCATAATCGCAGCAGCAAGAATACCGAGCGCCGCATTTTTTGCACCGCTGATGTCCACTTCTCCCACAAGTGGATTGCCGCCT
>JAXEBU010000132.1:0-17035 GCA_034093895.1 Candidatus Choladocola sp.
ATGGGAAACTATTATGTATAACGGCGAAGCTTCAGACTATTTCGGAGAAGGTAATATGCTTTATTTTATGAAGCAGAATGAAGACGGTGCTTTTCTGTATGAGTACAACACAGTCACAGGAGAGGATGAAATCCTGAAACCTCTGGAGTGCGGAAGCCGCCTGCTTGGAAAGATTGACCGCAGTCTTTATTATCTGGAGCAGGATCCTGATGTGGAGGATTATGAAGGAAAGACACTGAAATCCTACAATCTTGATACGGAGGAAGAGATATCTCTTGCCGGCGGGATCGGAAGAGGACAGTTCTGGAACAATCATCTCGTACTGACCGGTATGGCTACAGACATCCGTCCCGTTCCCATATTGATGCTGGACAAAAATATGAATTTCGGACTAGTGGATGAGAATTGCGGTTCGTCCTTTTATGACGGAGAAGAGGGATTCTATTATATCCGTCATGAAATGACGGATGACACCTCATGGTCCGGGATTACCGTATGTACGATCACATCTGAAGGAAGACGCAGTATCGTGACATTCAACGGTGAATATGCCATGGGATCAATCCTGACCGTGAAGGACGGATATCTGTACCTTTCTCTGACCGCTGACAACGCTTCCACCTTATATGGCATTGACGTGGAAACGGGAGCAACGTATGAGACGGAGGTACCTGTTCCCGGTAAAATACCCACCGTCTGTAAGGATGGACTGAATACATACTGGATTTCAGACGGAGGCATCTACTACTGGAAAGGAGCCGGATACCGGGAGGCTGCATCGATCCCATCTGACTGTACGCTTGCGGGCATTGCTGACGGAAAAGCATATTACTGGCAGTATTACAACGGAGAGAAGGAGCTGTATCAGATAACGCTGGGATAATCAGATTTATTAGACAGAGAAGAGCTTTCTGTATTTATGGAAGAAACGATTCTCAAATCACTTGTATTTCTGGACTGAGAATGAAAGAAAAGAGAAACAGAGTATTCAAATCTGATTCTTTACGGGAAGGAGTATACATGAGACGAAAAAGAGAATTTCGCAGAGAAGGTGAGATACTTACTCTGTCCGGCATCGATTACGTTCTGGATGGTGTAGAAGGATGCGGCGGAAGTTCTGTGGTTTACAGAGCACATTACGAAGATACGCTGAATCACGGATGTTTTCACAGAGTTCTGATAAAGGAGCTGTTTCCTTATTCTTCCGGCGGACTGATTTACCGTGACAATACAGGCTGTATCTGCTGTGATTCTGAGGCGGAGAAATATATGGATCAGTGCCGAGTGCGGTTTTATCAGGGAAATCAGGCGAATCTGAGATTACTGGAACAGATGCCGGAACAGATCTCCGGTAATCTGAATTCCTGCGAAGCGTACGGAACGTATTATTCCGTTTTGTCTGTTCATGGCGGACAGAGCCTTGAAACGCTGCTGGAAGAAGAACAGGGAACCGGTAATCTTCGTGCGGTGGCTGAGACGGTCTGTCAGATACTTGATGCGCTGGAATGTTTTCATGTGTACGGAATTCTTCATCTCGACATCAGTCCAGACAATATTCTGATTCTTCAGAACCGTGCGCTGCTGATCGACTATAACAGCGTGTGGCCCATCTGTCGTCAGCCGGGAGAGCTGCTGTTTTTCAGTGAAAAGGAAGGCTATTCTCCGCCGGAAGTGCGTTTGAAGGATGACAAACGGATTGCGGCAGCGTCGGATATTTACTCTGTATGCGCAGTCTTCTTCCGTATGCTGACGGGACGTACACTTTCAGAAGAGGAGATTTCGGGATCCGGTCTGAAAAGGAGTTTTCCGAAAGATCTTCCACTGTTTCGGGATATGCCCGTTACTGCTTCGCGCATGGCTGTCCGGATTGTGACAAAAGGTCTCAATATTCTTCCGGAAAAGCGGTACCAGACGGTGCAGCAGATGCGGGAAGACATGGAGGAACTGATCCTCCGGATAGACGGAAAAGGAATATCCCACAGTGCGCTGTGGGAAGCAAGTCTTCGCAGCTGCAGACAACAGAGACCGATGCAGGAAACGTTTCTGGACCGGATCATCCGGATAGACAACCGGACAGAGCTTGGAGCGGAACAGATTTCTGGGAGACTGAACGAAAAACAGCATATACTCCTGAAGGGAACAGGAGGGATGGGGAAGACGCGATTTCTGATTGATCTGTGGAAACGCATGCTGGGTGAGTACAACAGCCTGAAACCGGTACCTTTTTACATACCGTTGGCAGACTATTGCGGAAGCGGCAGCACGGGAGATTATATCTGTAAGTATCTGCTGCACCGACTGTCCTTTGAGAACGGAATGCAGACTCTGGAGGATGGAAAGCGGGAGCTACTGCGGTTCCTTGGTGAACCGCTGGGTAAGACAGCTCTCCCGCAGGTGATTCTGCTGCTCGATGGTATGAATGAAGCGGGCAGCAGAAGAAGTGGATTGCTGCATGAAATTGAGGAAATCGGCAGAACACTGTGTGTGTCTATTCTTGTGACAGACCGCACGGATGCGGTCAGACAGTACGGGCTGGAACATTTTGCCATAGCGGAGCTGCTGCCGCTTTCTCAGGAGACAGTGGAGACGGAGCTGAAAAAGAGCGGAATTTCCTGTCCCAATGAGACGGAACTGATAAATCTTCTGACGAATCCCATGATGCTTTCTCTTTACCGCAACACGACAGCAATGGAGAAAGAGCGCGGAAAAGGGGACGGTCTTCCCGGTATCACGGGAATGAATGATCTGATCGGACGGTATCTGGACAGCCTTGGCATACAGTATCTCCGAAGATCGGCGGGAGACGAAGCTTTTGGCTTATGGCAGCAGTATCTTCTGAATCACTTTCTTCCGGAAATTGCAGCTGCAATGAAACGCAGAAAGCAGACTGTTCTCTCGTTCGAACAGCTTTATGACGTATCCGAACACAGCTATCACAGTCTTCAGAAAAAGAAATTTCTGATGGCATTTCCGGAATATATGGGAAAAACACGTGCCATCTTCCGAAATATACGGGATGAGAAGGAATGGTTTGATTTTGCAGTCAGAGAGCAACTGATGGATACGCTGGATCTTCTGGAAAAGAATGAAGAAGGAAATTACCGGCTGCTCCACGATAATTTTATGGAGTATCTGTGCGAAAGGGAGAAGAAGAACAGACATGCTGTCCGGACCGGTTACCAACGCGGTCGAATTGCGTGCTGCATAGCGGTGTCTGGTGCCGTCCTGCTTCTGGTTTCCGGAATCCTGATTATCCGAAGTACGAAACAGACACAGCGTCTGGATACAGAGCAGACAGAACCGGAAACTGTCCGGACCGGTTTGGACCAGCCACATTCTGAAAGTGAAAAAGAATGGTCTGATGAAGAACAAATACTGATGGAAGAGGAACTGGAATGGATCGAATACTATATGTCTCCGCTCGACCATCTTCTTTCTTCTCAGGAGGAGCTTCTGGAACAGGCCTTGGATGAAAAAGTTCTTTCCGGTGATGCTTACAGCTGCAGTCAGCTTTCAGCAGATATTGCAAGGGAGCTTCGCAGCCTTGTCACATATCCTGACAGTCACAGAGCGACGATCTCTGTTTCTTCAATAGATACGATGAATAACTTTTACAAAAAACCGGCAGAGCTGCAAAAAATCATGGAAATCTGTATGACAAAGATACAGGAAGAGATCTGCAATGCTGTTCACAGTGAAGAGTATGGAAGAAACATGTTAAGGTTGTACAGCGATTATCTTCAGGCGTATACGCGGGCATGCTTCTGGGAAGCGGTGGAGATATGGAACAGTCTTCCGGAAAAAGAGGCCGGAAAAATGTGGGATGTTATGGTAAAAATGAAAACATTCCGCCCCTGTATGCTGGGCACGGAAGGAGAAAAAGAAATATCATGGAGCGATGTGTCAAAAGAGGATATTATACGCAGCAGGAAATGGTATATTGCAGAGGTTCAGGAACTGGAGCAGGAGATGTTGCAGTATTTCAATCTGGAAACCACCGACTGGAGGTAGCAAATGATACGATTTTTGATGAATCAGAGCCGGATATGGCAAAAAGCGGCCATGGTATTTCTGCTGTTGTACGTTTTTGGCTGTACGGCAGAAGCCGAAGATCAGGAGCCATACCGGCAGGTCGTGAATGACTGTGCTTCTTTTGTGATATGGGGCGACAGCTGCAGCGCCGTTTACGATGAAGTACTGGAACGAATCGGTGACTATCTGGAGAATCCGGAAACAGAAGCATTGGAGACGACAGAAAATTACGTTCTTTCTGTCTTTCATGTATTTTCAAGAGAATACGAAAGCCTCAGTCCGTACGTCATGGACGAGGAATTTAGTGAGGCTCTGATCAGCTGCGGAATTCAGCCTGATGCGTATGTGTTGTGGGCATCAGAACCTGCCGGCGACCTGTACAGATACCTGAATTCTCTGATTTCCTTTGAATACTATCTTATGTGTGACAGAATTGATGATTATTCTCATGATGAGCTTGTGTATAAGTATGAGAGCTGCTGCAGGCAGCAGGAGTATTACCGGATCTATAATTACAATGCGATCAATTACTGGTTTGCCGCCTGGGATGCGGATAAAACAGAGTACGTAAAACAGTTTCTTGTGGATCCGCTTGCTTCGTACGGTACAGGAAACGGTGAGAAGGTCTGGGAGACAGACCGTGAGATAGTGGAAGCAAAAATGACGGCAGCTCTGGATGCTCTGGAAGAACTGAAAAATGATTATGTCAGACAGATAGGAACACAGGAGGAGGAACTGGATGAAATGAAAGAAGCTCTGAAAGAATAAAAGACCAAAATTAAATCAATACGAAAGAGTTCTGCAAGACCGGTAGAGAACGCCGGAACAGCAGAACTTTTTTTATCGTACAGGAAACTTTGTTTCCTGTACGATAAAAACGCTCTGAGATGATGCGCACTCGCGTGCAGAGAAAATGTCAGCAGAGCTGACCATGCTCGTCGTGCAAAAGCAGTTTTAAATCGGAATTATGTTTACAAATTATTACATAAATATTACGCATACGACAAAATGTGAACAATTTTTCAAATTACCTTCGTAAAAACTCGAAAAAACAGGAAAAACGCCTTGTATATCGAATGTTCAAAATGCTGAAAATGAAATTTTCACTTCGTCAATATTCATAAAAATACGAAAAATGAGCGTTTTATAATTGTTTTTTATTAACATATATGTAATAAAGAAAAATGTCGACTAAATAAAATGTTACAAATATATGAAATATATATTGACAAATTGTTTATGGATTAGGTATAATGCAGATACGTCAAAGGCAGTATGATAACGATAAGGGGCAACGAAAGCTGAGACAGGGGAGATGTCACAGCAGAAAGGGAAGTAAGACGCAGGAGAGTTTATGATGCTGTTAGAAAACGTGATGAAATCATTGTATGATTTCTCTGGACGCATCATGAGACGGTACATCAGAAGTGCAGCATTGATTCTGGCAGGGGTAATGATGATTGCCGGTATCTCGATGGTGATCTCGGAATTTGACACAAGGGGACAGAGTCGGGTCTACGCAGTTGATTCTTCTGAAGGAGGGTCGGAAGGACAGCAGCAGGTTCAGACCGGATTGAAAGGCGTTGTTACCGGGGTGGCAAATATGGAGAAATATTCTGATGCGACCAGACTTGTGAGCGTTGCCGATGCGAATGAAAATGTGTTGGCGGGAATACGGGGAATTGACCGCAGAGCGATCAACCGGTCATCAATCGGTGAAGGAAAGTCAAAGGCGAGAGAACTGGGATACTATGCACAACAGGCAGTAACGGACAATCAGATGTCTGAGACAGATTATTACACACTGCTGCATATTGTGGAGGCGGAAGCAACCGGCGGCGATGTATTCAGCAAAATGATGGTTGCCGGAGTTGTGCTGAA
Organism: Candidatus Choladocola sp.; assembly: GCA_034093895.1. Lineage (GTDB taxonomy): Bacteria > Bacillota > Clostridia > Lachnospirales > Lachnospiraceae > Choladousia. The sequence goes on from JAXEBU010000132.1 coordinate 5,914, forward strand.
CCGCGTGCGTGATGCCCATTTCCCGGATACGATCTACGAAGTAGTCTGGCAGTCAGGACAGTTTCAGCCTACTTCTGACGGCAGGATCTATTCCTGTACCATCACCGATACCACCGAAGAAGCAGTCGAAAGAGTACTTCAGGGAGAGGATTTTACACAGGGAGCACTGTTCTTTTTTGCCAGGAATTCAGCAGATCATTCAAACGTGACATGGTTTGATGAGAGTCTTGTGCCACTCTTTGAATACGGCGGTCATGAATATTTTACATTTAAAGAATACGCGGAAACCGTTTAATTCGCTCGGAAAGAAACGAAAAAGGCAGTTGTTATCGTTGCAACTGCCTTTTTCTTGTGGTATACTGCGCGTAGGCAATGAGCCGTGCCATCCGTCATTGTCACCACGGAGCCGGGAACTTGTTCACGGAAACGTGGCTGACAGTGACGGATGATAGGGCGAAGCCCGCGAGCGACAGAGCGAAGCTCTGGAGCTGCACGGCTCATGAATGGCAGAGCAAAGCCACGGATGAGTGAGCTGCACCGCTAACGAACAGCAGGGCGAAGCCACGGATGAGTGAGCTGCACGGCTCATGAATGGCAGAGCGAAGCCACGGATGAGTGAGCTGCACGGCTCACGAATGGCAGGGCGAAGCCACGGATGAGTGAGCTGCACGGCTCATGAATGGCAGAGCAAAGCCCGGATGTAAAATGAATAGAAAAGGATGAACAAAATGAATTTAATGTACAGAAGCACCAGAAATGCAGAAAACCAGGTGAGCGCGTCTCAGGCAGTACTGAAAGGCCTTGCGGAAGACGGCGGCCTGTACGTTCCGGAGCGTATTCCGAAACTTGATGTCGCAATTGAGTCACTGGCTTCCATGTCTTACCATGAGACAGCGTATGCTGTGATGAAACAGTTCCTGACGGACTATACCGAAGAAGAACTGAAATACTGTATTGACCATGCGTATGATGGGAAGTTTGATACAGAAGAGATTGCACCTCTGAAAAAAGTGGACGGCAGATTTTATCTCGAGCTGTTCCACGGTGCCACTATTGCTTTTAAGGATATGGCTCTCTCTATTCTTCCCTACCTGATGACAACGGCTGCGAAGAAGAATCATGAAGAAAAGGAGATCGTGATTCTGACTGCAACCTCAGGGGATACAGGTAAGGCTGCGCTGGCCGGATTTGCAGATGTACCCGGCACACGCATTATCGTCTTTTATCCGAAGGACGGCGTGAGCGCTGTACAGGAAAAACAGATGGTTACGCAGAAGGGTGCAAATACGTGTGTGATCGGTATACACGGGAATTTTGACGATGCCCAGTCAGGCGTAAAGAAACTGTTTGGCGACACACAGTTGAAAACGACGCTGGCAGAAGCAGGATTCTGTTTCTCCTCTGCGAACTCCATCAACATCGGTCGTCTTGTACCTCAGGTGGTTTATTACGTATATGCGTACGGAAGACTGCTGCGCCAGGGAGAAATCAAACCGGGAGACCTTATGAACGTTGTTGTTCCGACCGGAAACTTCGGCAATATCCTGGCCGCTTATTATGCAAAAAATATGGGACTTCCAATCGGCAAACTGCTCTGTGCATCCAACGAAAACAGAGTACTTTATGATTTCTTCCGGACGGGAGAGTACAACAGAAACCGGGAATTCATACTGACTTCTTCTCCTTCCATGGATATTCTGATTTCCAGCAATCTGGAACGGCTGATCTACATGGCAGCCGGTGAAGATGCCGGAAAAAACGCTCAGCTTATGAAAGAGCTCGCGGAAAACGGCGCTTACACTGTGACAGACAATATGAAAGAAGCCATGAAGGATTTTGCAGGCGGATATGCAACGGGCGTTCAGACCGCCGAAGAAATACACCGCGTGTTCGAAAAGACAGGATACGTGCTGGATACACATACTGCAGTTGCATCTTTTGTCTGCAGAAATTACTTTGAAGAGAACAGTACCGTGCCGGTTATTGTTGCATCTACTGCAAGTCCGTATAAATTCGCCAGAAGTGTTATGACTGCAATTGACAGCAAATACGAGAGTATGGATGATTTTGAGCTGATTGATGAACTGAATCGGATTTCAGGTGTGTCTGTGCCGAAAGCAATCGAGGAGATCCGAAATGCACCTGTTCTTCATAAAAAAGTCATCGATGTGGACCAGATGGAAGCAGCTGTGAAAGAATTTCTGGGTATTGACTGAGATACAGACTGGAAAGCGAGGATATAAAAATGGATAATTCTTTTTTCTCACTCATTGATTTTATGATAACTGCATGCGGTGTATACGTAATCTATATTTACATCGAAATGGTTCGCACACGTTCCATCAAACAGAATATGCTGATGCCGAAAGATCTGGATCCGAAAAAGTGCAAGGATGTGCCGGGATATATCAATTATATGGGAAAGCGGCAGCTTGCCTTCGGTATTATTTCTTTCATCTGCGGTCTGGTAGGCCTGTATCAGGATTTTATTCAGCCGCTCAGCTTTATCCTGTATATGGTGGTTATGGTTGCTTTTATCGTATGCACTGTTTTCTTCTGTGTGGGAATGAGTAAAGCGGTGAAACGTTTCTGGTAGGAAAAGTATTCGTTGCTTTTTGAACATTATTTATGTATACTTAATATAACAGCAGTGCAGAAGGGGTATGGCAGATGAATAGTTTTAAAGAGTGGCTTTCCGACTATCTTCGGTATTTTATGCTTGCTCTGGCAGCACTTCTGATATTTGCACTGACAATGATCGGTATCCGCATCTATCAGAATGTAAAAAATCCGCAGTCGGAAGACGTGATCGTTATTGAAACCGAAACGGAAGAAGCTACAGAAAAAGTGACAGAGACCGAATCAGAATCAGAAACCGAATCAGAAACAGAGACACAATCTGAAACAGAATCCGAATCACAATCCGAAGCAGAGTCAGAATCCGAAGCAGAGTCAGAATCTGAGACGGAATCCGAACCGTTGTCAAAAGCAGTGACGGAATCTGAGTCAGCAGCTGAAAAAAAGACAGCGCCGACTGCTGAAACAGAAACGAAAGTGCAGCCTGTTACCGAAAAAACAGCGGAAAAGAAAACGATGCCTGTAACGGAAAAACAGACGGAATCCGAGACGGAAACAGAGACTGAATACGTCTATGTACCTGTTTACAAAACATTGCAGGGTTCCTGCTATCTGCGCAGCGGTCCCAGTATGGAAGCGGAAATTATCGGAGAATACATGTACGGTACTACGGTGGAATTTCTGGAAGATGTGGGCGGATGGTACAAGGTTCAGATTGACGGAATGGTCGGATACATGGGAGCAAGATTTTTCTGAATGATGCAGAATAATCTTTTCTGAGACATAAGATAATTTAATAGGAATGAATACGAAATCCTCCTGTGGGACGGGGAAGTCCTGCCAGGGGGATTTTGCGTTTCATACACGCAGTATGGGAGGGATGATATGGCAGCTTTTGAACGAATAAAAAGCGGACTTGACGGACTGGATCAGGTACTTGATCATATCCGTCTCGGTGACAATGTGGTCTGGCAGGTAAACAGTCTCGATGAGTACCGTTATTTTGTGATGCCTTATGTGAGACAGGCGCTTGCAGACAGACGTAATCTGATTTATATCCGGTTTGCGCAGCATCCGCCGATTCTGTCACCGACGGATGGTTTGAAAATCTGCCGGTTTAATCCAGATGAGGGATTTGAAAAATTTACAGTCGCAATTCACAATCTGATTGCCCGGGAAGGATATGATGCCTTTTACGTGTTTGACAGCCTGTCCGAGCTGCAGTCTGCCTGGTATACGGATCTTATGATGGGGAATTTTTTCCGCGTTACGTGTCCGTTTCTGTTTACTCTGGATACGGTGGCCTTTTTTCCTCTGATTCGTGGAAAACATTCCTTTGATGCCATTGCAAGAATACGTGAGACGACTCAGCTGTTCCTGGATGTATATTCGGATGGAGATACGTGTTATCTGCATCCGCAGAAGGTATGGAACCGGTACAGTGCCACCATGTTTCTGCCTCACAGCTGCAAAGGAAAAAGCGGTGCGTTTACTCCGCTGACAGACGGTGTCTCCATGAGCCGTTATTACAGTCTGGTGGAAGCATCCACAGCAGACCACCAGGATCAGTCCTGTGACAGCCATGACCGCTTTTTTACAAAGGCAAAAGAGGATCTGAAAAACGGAAGCTTTACTGCAGAGACGGAAGATATGATCATTGAAAGCACCATGACGCGTGATGAGAAAATGCATGAGCTGATCCGAAAATATTTTGAACCAAAGGATTACTTTATCGTCCGCGACCGGATGATCGGAAGCGGAGCAATCGGAGGAAAAGCCTGCGGAATGCTTCTGGCCAGAAAAATTGTGGAAAAAACACTCCCGGATTATGAGTGCCACACCGAACAGCATGATTCCTTTTATATCGGTTCGGATATCTTTTATACGTATATTGTTTCCAACGGATGCTGGGAGACAAGAATCCGTCAGAAAACGGAAGAAGGTTTTCTTGACGCTGCAGATGAACTGAAGCAGGGACTTTTAAAGGGTGTATTTCCCAACAATATACGGGAAAAATTCCGGAATATGCTGGAGTATTTCGGCCAGAATCCCATCATTGTACGTTCATCCAGCCTTCTGGAGGATGGATTCGGAAATGCCTTTGCCGGAAAGTACGAATCCGTTTTCTGTCCCAATCGCGGCGAGATTGAAGAGCGAATGGAAGTCTTTGAAAATGCGGTTCGAACTGTTTACGCCAGCACTATGGATCCTTCTGCTCTGGAATACAGAAAAACGAGAGGACTGGCTGATCAGGACGAACAGATGGCGATTCTCGTCCAGAGAGTATCCGGTTCTTATTACGGATCGTATTTTCTTCCCTGTGCTGCAGGTGTTGGGTACAGTTACAGTGCATATAAATGGATGCCGGACATGGATCCTTCAGCCGGTATGCTCCGCATTGTAATGGGACTCGGAACGAAAGCCGTGGATCGGACGGAAAATGATTATCCGCGTCTTGTAAATCTCGACCGGCCGGAAGTTACCATGCTTGTTAAGATTGCGGACAAACACCGTTTTTCACAGCACAAGATCGATGTGATCAATATGGCTTCCAATCGCTATGAGGAGGTCAGTCTTGATACACTTCTTCCGAATCTGCCCATGTGGTACAGAAATACAATTCTGGAACACGATTATGAGGCAGAAGACAGGCTGAGAGAAATGGGGCGACCGCGTGATATATACTTTGTGAGCTGTCAGCGCCTTCTGGCCAACAGAAAATTTACTTCCATGATGAAACAGATGCTTCACGAACTGCAGTCAGCTTACGGCAATCCGGTAGATATTGAGTATACGGTGAATCTCAGTCAGTCCGGTGATTTTGTTGTTAATCTGCTTCAGTGCCGTCCGTTGTACGTTGGAAAAGAGAGTATTAATCTGAAAATACCCGATCTGGAAGAAAGTGATGTGTTCTTTGATATCCGGGATTCTGCCATGGGACAGTCTTCGGTGAAGGATATTGATGTGGTGATACAGGTAGAACCGAAAGCGTATTACGAGTATCCCCATGTGAAAAAACCGGAAGTTGCCGATGCAGTAGGTGCCATAAACACTTATTATAAAGGCCGGGAAAAAAATATACTGCTTACCGTGCCCGGACGTATCGGGACTTCCTCCCCGGAGCTCGGCGTTCCGGTACGATTTGTGGATATTTCCGGATTCTGTGCTATCTGTGAAGTTTCCGACAACCGGGCAGGTTATATGCCGGAGCTCAGTTACGGAAGTCACATGTTCCAGGATCTTGTGGAAGCTGAGATTCTGTACGGTGCAGTTTTCGGCGATCACAGGACGAAATGCTATCAGAGAGATTTCTTTATGAAACAGAAAAACATGTTCACTGAAATCTGTCCGGAATTCGCACATCTCTCAGATATCGTTCGTGTGTATGAGACAGACCATATACGGCTCTGGATGGATGGTGTCACAAATCATGCGCTCTGCGGCCGGTTTCTGAAAGTATAGAACAGAAGAGCAACCGTTTCCTGTACGATAAATAAAGAGCTTTCCGATATCACTCGGAAAGCTCTTCCCATATTTCATACAGTTTGTCCAGTTCTTCCAGGATATCCGCTTTTTCCTGACTCAATTCCATGCATTTTGCAACGTCAGTGAAAATTTCATCCTTTTCCATGAGGGTATCGATTTGGCTGCTGCGTTCCTCCAGCTCACCAATCCGTTCCTCTGTTTTTTTCAGCTCATTCTGGCGTTTTCGTGCCCGTGCCTGTTCTTCCTTCTGGCGTGCCCAGTCATCCCTGGAAGACGAATTCTCCGCTGCTTTTACTTCCACCTGTTCCGGAGCGTACGCTTTCGTAAGTTCTTCCACTTTTTCCAGATAATAATCGTAATTACCGATATAATTGATCAGTGTTCTGTTTTTCAGTTCCAGAATCCGCGTTGCCGTCTGGTTAATAAAATAACGGTCATGGGAAACGTAGAGGACCGTTCCGGTATAATTACGCAGCGCTTCCTCCAGAATTTCCTTCGAAGTAATATCAAGATGATTCGTAGGCTCATCGAGAATCAGGAAATTTGCTTTGGAAAGCATCAGCCGTGCCAGAGATAGTCTTCCGCGCTCACCGCCGCTGAGATCACGGACTCTTTTAAAAACATCATCTCCTGTGAAGAGGAAAGAAGCCAGAACATTCCTGATCTCTGTGCCTGTCATCTCAGGATAGACGTCTGATATTTCTTCCATCAGCGTCTTGTCCATGTGGAGTACCTGATGCTCCTGATCGTAGTAACCGATCTGTACTTTGCTGCCCAGTGTGAATGCACCACAGTCCGCCTGCTCCAGTTCATTGAGAATTTTCAGGATTGTCGTTTTTCCGGTCCCGTTATCTCCGATCACAGCAACCTTTTCTCCTCTGTGCACAGTAAAATTCAGATCGGAAAACAGAGGATTGCCGGAATACGATTTCGAGAGATGCTCCACCGTCAGAACATCGTTTCCGCTGATAATCTGCGGTGAAAAACGAAGATGCATGTCTGCCCTGATTTCAGACGGTTTTTCCAGAATCTCTATTTTATCCAGCATTTTTTCGCGGCTCTCTGCGCGCTTGATGGATTTTTCCCGGTTAAAGGATTTCAGCTTGGCAATTACAGCTTCCTGATGTTTGATTTCCTGCTGCTGATTCAGATATGCTTTCCAGGCGGTCTCGCGCAGCTGAGCTTTTTTTTCCGCATAAGCAGTATAATTTCCGGAAAAAGCGGAAACTTTTCCGTTATCGATTTCGATTATTTTCGTTGCTACTCTGTTCAGAAAATAGCGGTCATGCGCAACAATCAGAACTGCGCCGCGGTAATTCAGCAGGTAAGTTTCAAGCCAGGCAATGGAATTCAGATCCAGATGGTTGACCGGCTCGTCAAGCAGTAGAAGATCAGGAGCGGAAAGCAGCAGCTTTCCCAGAGCCACACGCGTTTTCTGTCCGCCGGAAAGGGTACAGATTTTTTTGTCAAATTCATCTTCCTGAAAGCCGAGGCCTTTCAGGACGCCGACCACCTCACTCTGTACGGCATAGCCGTTGCTGTGCTCAAATTCCGTGGAAATTCTGTTGTACTGTTCCATCAGCTCCTGCAGTTTTTCACCGGTCAGATGCTTCATTTCCTGCTCCATGGTCCTCAGACGCTGTTCCATCTGCAGGAGATCCTGCTTGACGCCGAGAAGTTCCGAATAGATGGAAGCGGTACTGTTTACATCCTGGTGCTGCTCCAGATAACCGATTGTTTTTCCCTTTGAGAGCGCTACTACACCTTCGTCCGGCTCCAGCTGTCCGACGATGATTCGCAGCAGCGTCGTTTTTCCGGCACCGTTGATTCCGACAATGGCAGCTTTTTCGTTATCTTCGATATGAAAGGATCCGTGAGACAGAATCACATCAGTTCCAAACGCTTTACTGATATTCTGACATGAAAGAATCATATAAATCTCCTTATTTGTATGGTATATCCGCAAAAGCGGAGTTTCTTCTAATCATTATACCTGAAATCGTTCAAAAGACAATATCTGATGTATTTTTTTCAGACAATCCAACAACAGAAGCGGATGGTGATTGACAAAAAAATGACGTTTCGTTATAATAAATACAGTTATTTTTTGCAGTAAAAACTATAGGGTGTGAAAAAGAGGAAAAACAGTGGAAGAACATGAAATTTCAAAAGTAGTCGTAAAACGGCTGCCGCGGTATTACAGATACCTGGGTGATCTGATTGAGGCGAAGGTGGAGCGGATATCATCCAACGAACTGAGTGATATGATGAATGTGACTGCCTCTCAGATCAGGCAGGATCTGAACAATTTCGGAGGGTTCGGACAGCAGGGATACGGATATAATGTAAAATATCTGTACAATGAAATCGGAAAAATTCTGGGACTGGACAAGATTTACAATATGATTATTGTGGGAGCGGGAAACCTGGGACAGGCCCTCGCCAATTATGTAAAGTTCGAGAAGCGTGGATTCTGGATCAAGGGGATTTTTGATGTAAACCCGAGACTTAAGGGAGTTACAGTCAGGGGAATAGAGATACGCATGATTGATGAGCTGCCTGAATTTATCAGAGATAACGGCATTCAGATTGCGGCTCTGACGCTTCCGAAAACCGGAGCGGAACAGATTGCCCCGATCCTTGTGGAGAATGGTGTGAAAGCCATCTGGAATTTTGCGCATACGGATCTTCATCTTCCGGAGGATGTGGTTATTGAAAATGTACATCTTTCCGAAAGTCTGATGCAGCTTTCCTACAATCTGAATCATCTCGATAAAAAGGTCAAATGAGACAGGTCGGCAGGCATTCCTGCCGGCCTGAACGCGTATATGGGATACTTCATGGAACAATAACAAAATTTTTCGTTTGCAGGAGGAACGTATGGAATTTCTGGTAAATGCAGAGCAGATGAAAAAGCTGGACATTGACACGATCCGACAAATCGGCATTCCGGACATCGTCCTGATGGAACGTGCCGCTCTTGCAGTGGTGGAGGAGCTGAAAAATGCCCGATGTGATCTGCGCTCTGTTCTTGTGGTGTGCGGTTCCGGTAATAACGGCGGAGACGGATTCGCGGTGGCAAGGCTTCTGTCGGAGAAGGGAATTCATGTGACGACAGCTTTCGTCGGAAAAGAATCTTCCATGACACCGCTTACTTTCACGCAGAAAAAAATATGTGAAAATTGTGGAATGAAAATCAGCAGCAATTTTATGGAAGGTGAATATACTACTATAGTAGATGCCATATTCGGCATCGGTCTCTCCCGGTGTGTGGAAGGCAGATACGCAGATGTGATCCGTTGGATCAACAGCTCCGGTGCCGTAAAGGCAGCCGTCGATATCCCTTCCGGAATTTCTGCCGATACGGGAAAGGTTCAGGGCACGGCAGTGAAGGCAGATTTTACTGTTACCTTTGCCTGTCGGAAAATCGGTCAGATTCTTTATCCGGGCACAGAGTACTGTGGGCAGGTAATCTGCAGAGATATCGGAATCCGTACGATGCAGACCGGATCCCTGCATTCTGTATTTGCCCTCGAACCATCAGATTTACATCAGATAAGGAGACGCAGTCCTTATTCCAACAAGGGCACGTATGGAAGGGTGCTTCTGATCGCAGGAAGCAACGGCATGAGCGGCGCTGCCTGCCTGGCTGCGAAGGCAGCGTACCGCAGCGGCTGCGGTCTGGTGCGTGTTTTCACTCCCGAATGCAACCGACAGGTGGTTCAGACGTACTTGCCGGAGGCCATTGTGACTTCTTATGATCCGGAGGTATTTCCGGAGGAAGAACTGAAAAAAGCTCTTGACTGGTCGGATGTCACAGGAATCGGTCCCGGTCTTGGTACGGGAAAAACAGCCGGAAGGATTCTGGAATATATACTGAAAAAGACCAGTGAAAAAACTGTAGTGATCGATGCAGACGGTCTGAATCTTCTTGCATCGGATATGGAACTGCTGAATAAAGCAGAATGTCCTGTAATTCTGACCCCTCATGTGGGAGAAATGGCGCGGCTTACGGGAATGAAGACAGGAGAAGTCGTATCGGATCTCCTGAAGACAGCCCGCGATCTTGCGAAAAAATACAGTGTGGTCTGTGTGCTGAAGGATGCCCGAACCGTTATTTCGGATGGAAGCTGCACGTATATCAATACTACAGGCAACAGCGGAATGGCTGTGGGCGGTTCCGGCGATGTACTGACCGGAATCATATGCGGACTGATTGCGCAGGGGATGCATGATGCGGAAGGTGCCTGCACCGGCGTTCTTCTGCATGGTATGGCAGGCGATGAGGCAGAAAAGAAACACAGCGGCTACAGCATGATGGCAGGAGATATTGCGGATGGGATAGGTGCGGTTTTAATGAAAGCAGATATACGTAACACGTCAGGAATACCGGAATAAAAGCTGCACGTAACGACAGCTGGATCAGGAGGAGTATATGAGAAAGAACGGAAGAGTTACAGCGTATGTGCATATGGACGCAGTGGAGAATAATTTCAGAAATATGAGAGCAAATCTGAAGGATGGAATAAAAATGGTTGCTGTCATCAAGACGGACGGTTACGGACACGGTGCCATTCCGATCGCAAAGAGAGCAGAGCCATATGATTACATCTGGGGATTTGCAGTGGCAGCTGTCAGCGAGGCAATGGAACTGCGGAATGCCGGGATCCAAAAACCGATCCTTATTCTCGGATATACTTTTGAAGAAGACTATGAGAAAATGGTTCAAAACAGGATCCGCCCTGCTGTCTTTACTTTCGAAATGGCAGAAAAATTTGCGGCGGAAGCAAAGAAACAGAACGTATGTGCACCTGTTCATATAGCTGTGGACACAGGTATGACGAGAATCGGTGTCAAAGATAAGGAAAGCGGTCTTGCGATTGTAAAGCGGATCAGTGAACTGTCCGGAATCGCTGTTGAAGGCGTTTTTACTCATTTTGCAAAAGCAGATGAGACAGACAAAACGTACACAAAAATGCAGATGGACAGGTTTAGCCGGTTCTGTGATGAAATGGAGCGTCAGGGAATTACAGGATTTCTCCGTCACTGTTCCAACAGT
>JAXEBU010000133.1:0-7892 GCA_034093895.1 Candidatus Choladocola sp.
GAGCGGAATGATATTGTCCGGCAGTTGATACTCCTCCGGGATTACCTTGGTTTTTTTAATCTTCTGCCGAAGTGACTTTATATTAGACCAAAGATCTTTACCCTGTTTTTCCGTTGTTTTCATTTCGTTATGACTTTCCACAGTTTATTCCTCTTCCTGACTTTTTCAGTTTTCTTTTCCTTTATTCTTCTTATCGACCATTCTAACATACCTTTATCTGTTTTTTAACCCTTCAAATTCTGAAATTTTCTTAAAGTTCACGAAAATTGCAGTCGGTTATACAGTTTTCTCCGGAAACGCAGATAATCGGCAGTGAATCAGTACCTTCTTGTCACCGGAAACAATTTCTGCTATACTTCAGATAATTGCGGCTGCAGCAGCCTGTTGCCAGCGGCCGCGGTCACAGACGAAATTACTGTAAGAGGAGATGTATCTGCATGGGCTTCAACCTGGCAAAAAAGCTGAAAAACGTATCTACGCTGTACTATCTGATCGTTCTCGATAAAAAATTTTCTGATAACCGGAAAAAAGTGAAGGCAAAACAGAACCGAAACGTACACAGGGTAATGAAAAGTGCCTACGAAATTCCTTTTTACCGGAAACGGTTTGAAGAGAATCATCTGACACCGGATGACTTTCACTGCAGTGAAGATCTGGCAAAATTTCCGGTAACCACAAAAGAGGAACTGAGAAATTATATGAAAGAGATGTACAACGCTCATCCGGAAACCCGTGATTCGTGGGATGCTTCCAGCACAAGCGGTTCCACCGGCGTTCCTCTTACCGTATATCAGTCTCAGCGGGAGCATGCCTGCACCAATGCAAACTGGATCCGGATTCTGATGACCTTTGGCTACAATCCTTTCTTCGGAAAAATGGTATCATTTGAATCCAGTTACCGCAAAGTTACAAAAAAGCAGGATTCTATCGTGCAGCGCCTTGGTATTCTCCAGCGCCGTATCCTGTCAGAAAAACGCTGTGTCGGAGATGAGACGGCTGAAGTGATCCGGGATCTGAATGAATACAAACCTGATCTGATCTGCCTGCGAAAGAACTGCATCGTACGTATTGCACTGTATGCACAGCAGCATAACCTGAAGATCAATCATCCGAAATGGTACATCCCCGTCAGCGAAATGGTGGACGACGTAACAAGAAATATTCTGAAAAAAACATTCGGTTCCGGTCTGGTCGATGCATACGGCAGTGATGAAACAGGAAGCTGCATCGTACAGCGCCCCGGCAACGACTATTACGATATCTGCAACGACACCCACGTTGTGAACATTTATGACAGTGAAGGGCATCTCGCAGATGAAGGACGTGTTATTATCACACCGCTGTTCAAAACTGATTTTCCGATTATCAACTATGATATCGGAGACATGGCCTCCTCCTATACAAAAGAAGGAATCCGCTACGTCACAAAGATTCACGGTCGCATGAACGACATGGTAAAACATGAAAACGGAGAAGAAACCTCTGTACTGGAGCTTCGCAAAATTCCGAACGGGATCACTGGTATTGCCCAGTTCCGTTACGTTCAGGACTCTTACCATGATCTCCGGGTGGAACTCGTACGCGACCCGCAGGATACCAGCTATTCCACAGATGAAATTTCTCAGTTTTTCCGTGACCGTCTGGTTCAGCTTTACGGTGATGAGTTTCGCATTCACATTGAATGGCTCGATGTCATTCCGCCGGATCCCAATGGAAAACTGCGCTGTTTCGTATGCAATATAAAATAATGCACTACTTCGGAGGCGGTATTTTTCATGGCCGATAAACAAAAAGACCAGTCACTGAACAGGAAAGCATTCAAAGCAGGAATTTTTTATATTGTTTCCCAGCTTTTCGTCCGGGGTATCACTTTTCTGATGACTCCCGTTTATACCCGTCTGCTTTCTCAGGCTCAGTACAATCAGATAAAAATTTATGAATCGTGGCTTCTGATCTTTGCCCCTGTCATGTCACTGTGTCTGTGGCGAAGTGTGGAACGTGCAAAATATGACGTAAAAGAACGGTTTAATGAGTATGTATCAAGTGTTCAGACGCTGTCTTACATATCCATTACTGTCTTTTTCATCCTCTTCCTTGTTTTTAAAGATCCCGTGGAAAAATTCTGTTCCATGACGGACTTTATGCTGTATATTGCTTTTCTCTATACGTATGCGCATACCAGTATATTTTATTTCCAGCGCAGAGAAAAACAGATGATGCGATACCGTGCCAGTACGCTTTTCACAGCAGCTACCGTGATCCCGGCAACTGTTCTGTCTGTAGCTCTCATCTATATGGGAAAACGAAGCGGGCATGAAGAATCCCTGGTTGCACTTCGCATCGGCGGATACTATATTCCCATGATTATCGGCGGTTTCTCTGCCGCCATCCTGATGGTGGTTCAGGGGAAAAAAATTGTCAGCAGAAAGTACTGGAAATACGCACTGCGTTTCAGCCTTCCCCTGATTCCGGAAGTACTTTCCATCCAGATAATGAATCAGGCAGACAAGCTGATGGTCACTTCCATGGTCGGGGCGATCAGCGGTTCTGTTTTCGCACTGGCTACAAACGTATCCTATATCATATGGATTCTGGAGGACTCTGTCTGGAATGCCTGGCTTCCCTGGATGTATGAAAAAATCTCTGCTGACGAAAGCCGGGATATTCCTCATTACTGGACGGTTCTGATGCATGGTTTCGGGCTTTTTTCCTGGGTTCTCGTTCTCTTTGCGCCTGAAATCATTCTGGTTCTCGGAGGGAAAAAGTATGCATCCGCCGTTTATCTGATTGCTCCCATGGTGACGGGAACACTGTTCCGTTTTTACAGTTACAGCTACACGGCGATTCAGAATTATTACAAGAAAACAGGTTTTGTGGCCGTTTCCACGGTATCTGTCATGATCCTGAACGTGATCCTGAATTATGCCGGCATTCTGCTGTTCGGATACCGCGCCGCAGCATATACAACTGCCTTTTCCTATCTTGTATTGATGTGTATGCAGGCCATTATGGAGAAAAAACTTACAGGAGAACAGCTGATTCCGCTTCCCAGAACACTGCTCATCTCCTGCGGCTATTTTCTTCTCTGTATTCTGACCATGCTGCTGTTTGACAAACCGGCAGTTTTCCGGTATGCAATCGCATTGTGTATGGTACCGTTCTGTCTGAAATATTTTCTGCCGCAGCTGAAGCTGATACTGAAAACGCTGAAATCCGACCGGAAACACAGCAAAAAGTAACTGAAGCGGCTCCCTGCCCGGACAGATACATCAATCAAAAAGGAGGATTCCGTCATGAACCAGAAAAAACGGCTGTTTTTCCTTGATGCAGCCAGAGGCGCAGCTATACTTCTTGTTGTTCTCGGTCATATATGGGAAACAGACGATGTGATTCCCGTTCTGATTTACTCATTCCACGTTCCGCTGTTCTTTATCATCAGCGGAATTCTTCTGAATTACACAGAATCGGCGAAACGATCCTGGAAACAGATTCTGACAGCCAGACTTACCGGACTGATTATTCCGTATCTGTTCTATGAAACAGTTTTTGTTCTTATTTTCGGCCTCCGCAGTCATTTTGATTTTTCCTCTCTACAGGCAAATGCCTGGGACGGACTTATGATGAAACCGCTGAATGTTCCTCTGTGGTTTCTGATCTGTCTGTTTTTTTCCGAGCTGATTTTGCTACTGCTTCTGAAGCTTATCCGGAAAAACTGGCTGGTGGGCTGTATCTGCTTTCTGCTCTACATCATTCCCTTCTTCATTAAGAATCCGGAATTCCCGGCAGATCTGCTGCTGAAAATCTGCTCGTCCATGGGATTTCTTGCACTGGGATACTTCAGCGCAGGGATTATTCAGAACACTTCACTTCCTGTCTACGTAATTCTGCCGGCCCTGGCAGTCAGCGCGGTAGCCGCGTATTACAACGGAAAGACAGGCATCAACAAACTGACGTTTCATAATCCCGCACTCTTTACCTTCTGCGCAGTTACCGGATCATACAGCGTACTGTTTCTGCTGAAAAAAATCCGTATCCGCATTCTGGAGCTTGCAGGTCGGAATACACTTCCGATACTCGGGCTTCATATCATCGTACTCCGGATCCTGCAGCAGATTCTGGGACTGAATACGGATTCCATAGCAGGGGGATTTGCTGCTCTGGCCGCGATCTGCCTGCTGCTTGCACCTGTATGTGTACTTATCAACCGGTTTTTCCCTTTTATGGCAGGAAAACCACTGCAAAAAATATCGAAATAAAAACGTAGCTGTGCACAGGAAGGAAACATACCGGTTCACTTCCAATGATGCACAGCTCTTTTCAGCATTTTCTTTTACTCTTTTCTTTTTTTATTCCACAACAATATCGATCTTATCCAACGCCTCATGCAGCTTATCCACTGCTGCCTCCAGCGTCTCTCCCTTCGTGATTACATGTCCGATCCTGTGTGGTCCCACATGGAACTTCTTCACAGTATCTCCAATGCCGTAATCAAACTGAACCTCATAGATGTCATCATCCGGCTCATTTCTGTTGGTGATGGAACGAATCACTCCATCCCTGTCACTGCGAAGAAGCATACTTGCATTCGGAACCGCCTGATTCTGCGGAAAATCCACATCCTCCCCCAGTGCTGCAAGAATCAGTTTTTCATAATAGTCATATCCATAATAGATCGATACCAGTTCTGCAAGACAGGTAGCGCCGGAACGACCGCCCAGCTCCAGCACGTACGTCTGGTCATCCTTCAGAATAAAGTCGGCATTAATTGCGCAGTTATCCAGTCCCATTGCTTTGATTGCCATCTCCAGCTGCTCTTTTGCGTCAGCGATGACTTCCGGTTTCAGATTATATGGCGCAAAATGGCCGACCGGAACACCGGTGTCCCCATGAAATACGTAATCACCGTGGGGCAGAATAAATTTCACCTCGCCGCGATAAACGAAGGCCTGTGCACCGAACTCTTCTCCTTCGATAAATTCTTCAATAATAAAGAAATCCGTCCTTGTATTCGCTTTCACAATATCCCGGGCTGCTTCAAATTCTTCTCTTGTATTGACACGGATAATTCCTCTGCTGCCGGATGTATCCACTGCCTTAAATATGAGAGGAAAGTTCAGTCCCGCCGTCTTCTCATCCATATCGTCTTCAAAAGACACTTCACGGAAACGGGCGGTACGTACTCCGTATTCCTCATACTTTTTCTTCATGCGGATTTTGTTGGATGCGATTTTCGCCGCCTCAAATCCGAGCCCCGAAAGCCCTAGCTCATCACAGACTTTTCCGATTGTAATTACTGCCACATCCGTACCGGCTGTGACAATACCGTCGATCTGCTCTTTTCTGGCAATCTCCAGTACTTTTTCATAGTCTACCGTATTTTCATAACAGACTTTATCTGCAAGGGCAAAGCCCGGATAATTGCCGGGAATACTGACCACAATGGTGTAGATTCCCATCTCCTTTGCTTTTTTTATCAGCGGAACCTGGTAGATACCCGCTCCCATAATCATTAACTTCTTCATACATCCTCCTTCTGATGTACCTGCTCAGACAGTTTGTTCTCCCCGGAAGTCTCCGTTTTCCGGTCCGTTTCTCTTTCCTTTGATTCTTCCGTCCCTTCCGCTTCTTTTTCCTGTATTTGTCCGTTCTGGTGAACCATGCGAACCACAAACTGCGGATTTCTGCTCATACCGAGGAAAATGCGCCCCACATATTCTCCGATCATTCCCATAAACAGAAGATTTACTCCGGAGAAGAAACAGATCGCAACCATCATGGAAGGCCATCCAATATACGTTACGGGACGGAGTATCTTTCTCAGAATGACGACTACTGCACCCAGCAGCCCCAGTCCGGAAAAGAAATAGCCGACATACATTGCCAGACGAAGCGGTACAATGGAAAAACCGATAATATTGGACCACAGCTTCACCAGCTTTTTAAAGGTATAGTTGGAAGTTCCCACTTCCCGCTCAAAATGCTGAATCGGAACGGAACTGATGTTTCTCGTTGTCCTGAGAAACAGCCCCTGCAGATGGGTATAGGCACTCTTGTATTCCACCGCATAGTCGCGGACAAATCTTCGTATCACCCAGAAGCTGGAGGTTTTGAGATCTTTCGGTTTTTTCAGCAGAATACGGATAGACAGATAATTGATATAGCTGCCGAAATTACGGAATTTACTGTGTTTCTTTTCCGGATAATAGCCATAAACAATATCGTATCCTTTTTCAAATTCAGCCAGCAGGTATTTCAGCTGAGAGGGATGGGTCTGCATATCATCATCCATTGCAATAAACACATCACCGGAACCGTAATTCAAACCGGCCATCACTGCATTGTGCTGTCCTGCATTTTTTGCCAGCTCCACCGCCTTCACGCAGGGATAATCCCTGACAAGCCCCATGAGTTCTGCCATCGTTGCTCCTCCGTCCGGGGAGCTGTCCTCCACCAGGACGAATTCATACTCACTGATACCAAGTTTTTCCAGTTCCCCCATCGTCAGTTCAACAACCTTGCGGATCGTTTTCGACGAATTATAACAGGGAATAATAATTGAGTATAACACGTTTTATCTCTCCTGACTATTGACTTTACGCTTTTTCCTGTTTCTGATCCATCGCATCATGCACAGTATGATAAATAATACCACCGCTCCTGCCATTATGACAAGTGCATATTTCATCCCCGGTATCTCAAAAGTTAATTCGATGGTATGGTCTCCCTCTGACAGCGGCAGAGCCATGTACATATAATTGGCTCTCTGCAGCTTTGTCTCTTTTCCGTCAACGTATGCAGTCCATCCGTTCTGATAAGGAATACTGAGGACAAGAATCTTATCCTGTTCCAGCGATACCGTTCCTGAAACCCGGTTGGTATCCATTTCCACATTTTCCAGTACATCTTCCGTCAGAGCATCCGTATACTGTTGCATGTTATCCATAGGCTGAGCGTACAGTTCCAGACTGTCAAACTGAATCTGCCCCTGCCTGCTCATCCGGATGGTACAGGATGTAACAGGTTCCTCATGATAGCCGAGATTAAATACGTAATCTTCCTGTCCGGATCCGTAACGGTCATCATCTGCCGCAAAACGGTAGCTCAGGGAATTATCCTCCAGCTTCATCTCCAGTGTAATTGCATTTTCCGTCATATCTCCTTCCAGAAATGCATGATTCAGAACAAGATACGTCTCTGTATCAGCCTGTCCGTCAAAATGAAGTGTAATCTCATAATATTTGCTGTCTTCATCCGTCTTTTTTGCTGTCAGTGCATGATCTGTCAGGAAGACACCGTTCTGATCCACGGAAAGGATATCCAGCTTCTGCCGGGTAATTTCTGCCGATGACTCACCGGCAAGACCGTCAGGATCATCATTCAGAACCACTTCCTGCATCATTACCTCCTGACGTTCCAGAACACTGTATTCCTCCAGTTCTTCTTCGGAAATTGCATTTGTATACGTATATCCCAGAGGCAGCGCAAACTGATTTTCACTGACCGTCGTTTCTCTTCCGTTTACTGTCGTATGAAGTATATCCTCATACCCGTAAGGAAGCGGCCTTGTGTGATCATCATAACAGGAATAATACTTCACGGACGCAAGAGCGCTGAGAAATGTCCTGTTATTCAGCCCCAGAAGCTGTGTGGCACTGTAGGTGGTGCATCCCATTTTTTCCAGAAATTCCGAGATACAGCCATTAAAGGTGCTGTAAATCATCGTGATTCCATTGTAATCCAGCAGCATCCCTGCTGAACTTGTATCATATGCATGTCTTGCAGTTGCCACACGATAAAAACTGTCATCGTTCAGCTCATCCACCGCAGCAAGAGGTGTATCCTCCACGCTTTCTTTTGCCTCCCCCGGTGATGTATACTCTTTTACTTCACCA
>JAXEBU010000134.1:0-15048 GCA_034093895.1 Candidatus Choladocola sp.
AGGTGCGATCTCGTATGAATATCACTGGCAGTGTTGCCCGGGCAGCATCCTGTGCATTCAGTCCGTTTTCCATATTATTGGGATATCAGAAAACGTATCTCATCTGTGCGGTGGTTGATGCAGTTTCACTTCTCACAGTTCATGGTATGCAGGAAGCCCGGGTGACTGTGAATCAGAAAACGAGCAGGGAAACCCCTTTTGAACAGATCGGCAAAAGGATGAAAGAACATGTTATTGAAACATTGAAGTTTATCAGGAAACATCCTGTGACGATGTGCAAGCTGCTGGCAGATGCTGCCATAGCGTGTCCATGTTATCTGACAATGATGTATCTGCAGGAGCATCTCGTCAGCAATGGCTGGCCGGAAAGCTTGATCGGGCTGCCGATTCTGCTGATTCCTCTTTCCGGTGCGGCAGGTTCGTGGATGGCTTCCAGAATCTGTGACGGACTTTTTGGTATTGTGGTTATCTGTGGCATTGTTGGCGGGATCGGCACATGCCTGGCAGGAAGCAGTATACTCGCCGTATCAATGGCGGGAGGCTGTCTGGCCTGGATTGTATCGGGATATGCGGAAATCGTAGTGGGTGAAAATGTAAACAGAGACTTTACAAGTGATCAGAGGGCGACGATGGTCAGTGTGGACAGCATGATGTATTCTGTTCTTATGGTAATAGTCAGTCCTCTTACAGGTTATGCCGGAAGCCATATGTCTGTCTCTGTTTCGTTTTATCTGATGGGAGCAGGACTCATTGGGATGACCTGTATTCTGTGCGGACTGTATCGTATCTGTTCGAAGTTTTCTCTACGATAAAAAAACAGTTGAAAAATATCCATAGATAGGATAAAATATGTTAGATAATGCGATTCGAGAAAAATCCTGTTTGGATAAATTAAGGAGGAATAGAAACATGATTTCAGCAGGCGATTTTAGAAACGGTGTTACTCTGGAGATGGACGGAAATATTTACCAGATTATTGAATTCCAGCATGTAAAACCAGGAAAGGGTGCTGCATTCGTCAGAACAAAACTGAAAAATATCATCAATGGCGGTGTAGTTGAAAAGACTTTCCGTCCGACTGAAAAATTCCCGCAGGCACGTATTGACCGTGTTGAGATGCAGTATCTGTATTCAGATGGAGATCTGTTCCATTTCATGAACACAGAAACATATGATCAGATTGCTCTGAACCAGGATGCAATCGGTGATGCATTAAAATTTGTTAAAGAAAATGAAATGGTAAAGGTATGTTCTCATAACGGAAATGTATTTGCAGTTGAACCTCCTCTTTTTGTAGAGCTGGAAGTAACAGATACTGAGCCGGGATTCAAAGGTGATACGGCTACAGGTGCAACAAAGCCTGCTACGGTGGAGACAGGCGCTGTTGTTTACGTTCCACTGTTCGTTGAACAGGGAGACAAGCTGAAAATTGACACAAGAACAGGTGAATATCTGTCCCGCGTATAATTGAATGAAGTAAGTCACTTTTTTCAAAGAAACATCACAGAACAAAAGCAGGCAGGCATGCCATCAACTCCCGAGCCCCTCACTCATGAGGGGCTTGATTGCTTTTGCGCGCCGGGTGTGTTCAGCTCTGCTGACATTTTCTTTGCACGCGAGTGCTCATCAACCGGTCTGCTTTCACTATGAATTGACTTGCAATATGAGTCTGATTATGATATAATATGAGATGTAATTCTTTCGCGCACAGCGTTTCCGGTGCAGATCGCACATTTTTCCAAGTCAAATAAAAAACCAAAAAGAAAGGCGGGTATGTATTGGAATATACACAATTTATTGAAGAAATCAGACAATGTGTAGAAGTTAAAGTAAAAAACAGAGCACAGGTGAGGGTGAACCGTGTATTCAAGAACAATCGCAAACCTGTGGATACACTTTGTATACTGAATGCAGGAGAAAATATTTCACCGGCAATTTATCTGGATCCATATTATAACAGATATAAAAACGGAGATACGGTAGAGGAAATAGCAGACAGCATATTGAATTTTAACAGAATCCATAAAGTCTGCGGGAATATGGATATGGATTTCTATTCAGATTATTCGAAAGTGCGGGACCGTATTCTGTGTAAGCTTATCAATTTCGAAAAGAATCGTGAAACACTGGCACGGATTCCGTACCATCGATTTTTGGATCTTGCTGTTGTCTATTATTACAAAATGGATAATACTATTCTCGGTCCCGGTACAATTCTGGTACAGAATAAACATCTGGAACTCTGGGGCGTGACAGAAGAACAGCTTCGGAAAGAAGCATTTGAGAATACAGTACGGATACTTCCGTTTCAGCTGATATCCGTAGAAGATATGATACGCGATACATTTGGGCTGCAGGAAGATGCGTTTCCGGAGAAAGAAAAAGTTATGCCAATGTATGTATTGACAAATAATGAACAGAATTTAGGGGCTGTCACTATCATTTTTAAGCAGATTCTGAGAGCTGTCGGTGAAATAATCAGAAGAGATTATTATATTTTGCCCAGCAGCATTCATGAATGCATGATAATTCCCGATTTTGACTGGATCGACAAAGAAGTGCTTCAGAATATGGTCCGTGAGATCAATGAAGAACACGTTGCGGAAGAAGAAATTCTGGGAGAATCTGTATATCATTACAGCCTCAGAGATAATCAGATGACTCTGGCATGCTTCGGAGACAGATAAAATTAATCAGCTACAGGCGTACCACGGCGGACGTTTTGCTGTAAAGGAAACTCTGTTTCCCATACAGCAAAAAAATCCCTCAAAAAAGGGATTTTTCAGCGCACCTGAAGGGATTCGAACCCCTGACACGTGGTACCGGAAACCACTGCTCTATCCCCTGAGCTACAGGTGCATTTGAAATTGCCTATTTATATTAGCACAGTTTCCCTGACTTGTAAAGCCATAAATGGAAAAGTTGATCTTTTCAAAAATCTATTCCAAATCTTAGTAGAGTCCTCACAATTTTTTAAGAAACGTATTCTTTACATTTTTGTGTAAATATGCTAATATTAATCATAAATTTATGTGTATTTATCTGAAAAATGGATAAAATAAGTCACTGAAAAAAATACAGGGGGAGGACAACAGATGCTGGACAATATCAGGGAGTGGATTTCAGATAATCTGAGATATATTTTACTGGGGCTTTCGGGTATCTTGCTTCTGGTAATTGCGTTCTTTGCGGTTCGGCTGATTACAAGCTTCGGTTCGGGTAAGAAAGAAACAAAAGAGACGGAACAGGTAACGGAACAGCAGGAAGATGTACAGACAGAGCAGAGTTCGGAAAATAAGCTTACAAAAAACGATGCGGCAGTGCTGGATCTGATGACAAGATACTACACAGCCAGAGCGGACAAGGACTTTGACGCACTCGCAGAAATGTGCGAGACTTTTGATGATACAAATCGTTCGAAGATTGAAGCGGAGGATTCTGCGATTGAATCCTACAGTAACTTTATGACGTATTCCAAGGCGGGACTCACGGATGGATCCTACGTTGTTTATGTATATTTTGATGTTAAACTGAAAGATATTGATACCATGTCCCCGTCACTTCATGATATGTATCTCATTACAAATGAGGCGGGTAATCTGATTATTGCAGACTATGCAGATGATGCTGAGGTTGAATCCTATATGCAGCAGATGCGGACAGATTCGGATGTCCAGGCTCTGATTGCAGATGTTGACAAGAGCATGGAAGAAAAGATGAATGAGGATCCGGCACTGAAGAGCTTTATTGAATCCATTTCTTCCGGTTCGGGCAGCCAGAGCGGAGACAGTAATGAAGAGGGGGATACCGGTGAAGACGGAGGAACAGATTCCGCTTCCACAGGAACGATGCAGGCTACCACATCCGTAAATGTACGTGGAACGGCATCTGCAGACGGAACACTGTACGGAGTACTTACTCCGGGGATGACAGTTACGGTGCTGGAGAATCTGGACAGTGGATGGTCAAAGGTTCAGTATTCTACCGCAGACGGAACAACGATTGAAGGATACGTTATGACTCAGTATCTCGGAGCTGTTCAGTAATGAAAAGTTGAATGATCCAGGGGATGCCGAAAATGAGACGGAAGGATAAAATAATCTTTCGAATCAGAATCGGCATCCTCTTTCGTGTTGTACCGGAAGCTCCGTTTCCTTAATCAAATGTCCGGAGCTTCGACAGGAGTTGTCCTGTTTCGGAAAAAAAGGACAGAACCCATCCTTGAATGTGTATTGTTTCCGCAAAAAGAATATGATAAGATAGCCATAAATGTTTTTGCAGGCAGGTCCTGAAGTACAGAAAAGAAATGGATGGAAAATGAGTCAGATATTTAAAAAAGAGAGAGTAAGCAGCGCGATACGTCTGAACAAATTTATAAGTGATGCCGGAATCTGTTCCAGAAGAGAGGCGGATCGTATGATTGAAGCCGGAAAAGTGATGGTGGACAATGTTATGGCCATACAGGGAATGAAAGTCTCCCCGGGGCAGTGTGTGACGGTGAACGGAAAGAAAATCACGCGTGAGGAGGAGATGATTCTTCTGGCAGTCAATAAACCGCGTGGGATTGTATGTTCAACGCAGAAACAGGGAGAGGATCAGACGGTATACGAACTTCTCCAGTATCCGAAGCGGATTTTTTCCGTAGGAAGGCTGGATAAAGAATCAGAAGGTCTGCTGCTGATGACGAATAACGGAGATATTCTGAATCGGATTATGCGTGCGGGGAATTACCACGAGAAGGAATATCTTGTTACAGTGGACCGAAAGATCACACCTGATTTTCTGAAAAAAATGGCGGCCGGTGTATATCTGAAGGAGCTGGACACAGTGACAAGACCGTGCAGAGTGGAGCTTGCCGGAGAAAAGCAGTTCCGGATTATCCTGACGCAGGGACTGAACCGCCAGATCCGCCGAATGTGTGAAGCATCTCAGTATAAAGTAACACGGCTGGTTCGGGTGCGGATTATGAATATACATCTGGATAATCTGAAACCGGGGGAATATCGGAGTATAACACGAAAAGAGTATGCCGAGCTGAAATCGCAGCTGAGATATTCCTCAAATCCCGGTGAGAAAGCTGTCACAGTGCAGCCGGAAAGGAAACGGAAAAATGGATAATCGTAAGATGGAACGGATGAAAGAGCTGTCAGAACAGCTTCGGATCGCATCGAAAGCATATTATCAGGATGATACAGAAGTGATGAGTAATCTGGAATACGACAGCCTGTATGATGAACTGCAGAAACTGGAGGAAGAAACAGGTGTTGTACTCGCAGGAAGTCCCACAGTTACCGTCGGATATGAGGCACTGGAAGCACTGCCGAAGGAACGCCATGAAGCTCCGATGCTGTCACTCACAAAGACGAAAGACAGAACTGAGCTTATCCGCTTTGCGGGGAATCATGATGTGCTGATTTCCTGGAAGCTGGACGGACTGACGGTGGTACTGACGTATCAGAATGGCAGTCTGAAGAAAGCGGTGACGAGAGGAAACGGAGAAGTCGGAGAGGTCATCACAAACAATGCGAAGGTGTTCCGGAACATTCCCCTGCATATTGCATATCAAGGAGAACTGATTCTGCGCGGAGAAGCGATCATTACTTACTCTGAATTTGAGAGAATCAATGAAGAAATTGAGGATGTGGATGCAAAATACAAGAATCCGAGAAATCTCTGCAGCGGATCGGTGCGCCAGCTGAACAATGAGATTACTGCCGGTCGATCGGTACGTTTTTATGCTTTCTCTCTGGTGAAGGCGGAGAACGTGGAATTTGATAATTCCAGAGCTGAGCAGTTCGAATGGCTGAAACAACAGGGATTTGATACGGTGGAGTATTATAAGGTAAGAGCAGATGAGGTAGATGATACAGTATCTTTTTTTGCTGATAAGATTCAGCATTACGATATTCCGTCAGATGGACTCGTGGTGACGTATGACGATATTGCATATGGACAGTCGCTGGGAAGAACTGCAAAATTTCCGCGGGATTCCATTGCCTTCAAATGGCAGGATGAAAAGAAAGAGACGAAGCTGCTTGAGATTGAGTGGAGTCCGTCCAGAACGGGACTGATTAATCCGGTGGCAATTTTTGAACCGGTGGAACTGGAAGGAACAACGGTGAGCAGAGCCAGCGTTCATAATCTGAGTATTATGAAAGCCCTGAAGCTCGGAATCGGAGATACCATAACAGTATACAAGGCCAACATGATAATCCCGCAGATTGCGGAAAATATTACGTGCAGCGGAAATGTAAAGATTCCTTCCTGTTGTCCGGCATGCGGCAAAGCAACGGAGATCCGTGCGTTAAATGATGTGGAAACACTGTACTGCATGAATGAACACTGCAGTGCCAAAAGAATCAAATCATTTACACTTTTTGTGAGCAGAGATGCAATGAATATGGAAGGAATGTCAGAAGCCACGCTGGAGAAATTTATTGCAAGAGGATACATTCATACGTATGCCGATATATTTCATCTGAGTGACCACAGAGATGAAATTGTCACACTGGAGGGATTCGGTGAAAAATCATGCGCGAATCTTCTGCTCAGTATTGAGAAAGCCAGAAAAACGACTCTTCCGAGGCTGATCTACAGTCTCGGAATCCCGAATATCGGTATGGCGAATGCGAAACTGATCAGTCGCTTCTTTGATGATGATATAGAACGACTTCGAAACGGTACGGAAGAAGAGATTGCGTCCATTGAAGGGCTCGGAGAAGTGATCGCTTCATCTGTGACAGGTTACTTTGCGGATGAAGAAAACAGCAGAGCACTGGATCAGCTTCTTTGCGAACTTGAAATCGAAAAAACTGCATCTTCAGAGGAAGCTCAGGTTTTTGCCGGGAAAACATTTGTTATAACGGGCAGTGTAAACCATTTTTCAAACAGAAATGAGCTGAAAGCATATATTGAGGAGCGGGGCGGGAAAGTGACAGGTTCCGTGACAAAAAAGACAGATTATCTGATCAATAATGATACAGCATCTGCTTCTTCAAAAAATAAAAAGGCAGCAGAGCTGGGTATACCTGTCATATCTGAGGAAGATTTTCTTACTCTCACTGTGAAAGAACAGCAGGAAGCGTGAGGTCGAGGCATTGCTTCATCGCGCGTGGAATGCGCAAAGCGCATTCTATTAAAGGAAAAGGTCAGGAGGAATGAATATGCCTATTAAAGTACAGAGTGATTTACCGGCAAGAGAAATACTGGAGAGAGAAAACATTTTTGTTATGGATGAAAACCGTGCGGTTCACCAGGATATCCGCCCCATCCATATTGCAATACTGAATCTGATGCCGCTCAAAGAGGATACGGAGCTTCAGCTGCTGCGTTCCCTGTCAAATACCCCTCTTCAGGTGGATGTTACCTTTGTGAAAGTGAAATCGCATGAAGCAAAGAATACTTCCACCAGTCATCTGAATAAATTTTATGTGGAGTTTGATGATATCAGGGAACGTCGGTTTGACGGTATGATCATCACAGGGGCACCGGTGGAAATGATGGAATTTGAGGAAGTGGATTACTGGGAGGAGCTGACACAGATTATTGACTGGACAGAGAAAAATGTGACATCAACAATTTATCTTTGCTGGGCGGCCCAGGCAGGTCTGTATTACCATTACGGTCTGCAGAAAAAAATTCTGGATCATAAGAGATTCGGCCTGTTCTGGCATCGGGTGCTGAACAGAAAAATACCTCTTGTCAGGGGATTTGATGATGTGTTCCTTGCACCTCATTCCAGACATACGGATGTACCGATCGAAGAAATAAGGAAAATAAAAGAAATTACGATTCTTGCAGAATCTGATGAAGCCGGGCTGTTTCTTGCCATGGCCGATGACGGAAGGAAAATATTTGTCATGGGACATCCGGAATATGACCGCGTAACACTGGATGCAGAGTACAAAAGAGATCTGTCGAAAGGACTTCCGATTGAAATACCGGAGAATTATTATACAGATGATAATCCGGAGAATAAACCGCTGCTTCGATGGAGATCGCATGCAAATAATCTCTATACGAACTGGCTGAATTATTACGTATACCAGGTGACTCCGTATGATCTGATCGGAACACCGGACTTTTCAAAATAGTGAAATATTTTATGGAGGAGTAAGAATATGGCAAAAAATTTTTTTCAGAAACTGAGCCAGACGATGACTGACACGGGAAGAGACATGGCAAATGAGGGAAAGAAATTTGCGGAAATAACAAAGCTCAACAGCATGATCAATAACAGGAAAAAACGCGAACAGGAGTGTTATTCTGAACTGGGTCGGGGCTACTTCAATATATCCGCCCATTATCAGATTCCGGAACTGGAGGAGCGGGTAAATGAAATCAGAGAAATTCTGAATGATATCGAGATGTATCAGAAAAAAATACTTGATCTGAAAGGTGTTACGATCTGCAAGAGCTGTGGTGCTGAAGTCGGAATACATGAACTGTTCTGTTCGGCCTGCGGTGCAAGAAATGAAGACGCAAAACCGGAGGAAGAAGGCCTGTTCTGTCCGGTCTGCCATACACCTCTGAATGAAAATGACAGTTTCTGTATAAACTGCGGACATAAAATAGAAAAACCGGAACAGATACCGCAGAAGGAGGAAGAGGTTCCGGAGGATAAGGTTTGTCCTGCCTGCGGAGCAGTCAACATAGGGCAGAACCGTTTTTGCAGGGAGTGCGGCTTCCGTCTGGATCAGCAGCCTGCAAAGGATTCAATCCTGAAATCATCGGTACAGGAAAGTGAGGTGCCGGAAACAGAACCGGAAATACCAGAACCGGAACGGGATGTGACGGAAAAAGAAGCGTATGAAGCTGAGGAAGAGGAAAGAGAAGCAGTTGCGGAGGAATCATCCGGAATGGATCTCTGGTAACTGAATGAATCAGAATTACGGAAAGAGAAAGAGAGAAGAAACAAGGGAGGAATCCATATGAAGTGCCCATTGTGTGGGAAAAACAACTTTCCGGACGCTTTATTCTGTGAATCCTGCGGTTCCCCGCTCCAGCCACAGAAAACGGATACGGGAGATCCTTTTTCAGGTACAGTGCAGTGTCCCTGCTGTGGATGTGAGAATCCGGATTACATGCAGTTCTGTGAATACTGCGGAAGCCCCATGGCGAAAGAGATGAAAAAGAAACAGAGCAATGCCGGGCTGATCTGTCTGATTGTAATTGCAGTAATTGCAGTGCTGGCGATTATTCTGGGCGGAGGCTATCTTGTCATGAGTCGGATGGGTATGCTGCCTGATTTTCTGGGTGGAAAAGTGGATCTGGTGATTGAAACATCCATACAGTCCGAAACACAGATACAGGTACCGCAGACACAGACGCAGCAGACACAAACACCTGCACCGCAGTCTGAGACACAGCAGCCGTTGACGATCCAGGTTGAGACACAGCCGCAGACAAATTATGATGTGACAGAAGGCGGAATTCACAGATACAGATTTGTGACGGATAACTGCTCCTGGACGGAAGCATTTCAGAAAGCCAGAAATGACGGCGGATATCTTGTTCGGATCAACAGCAGGGAAGAGTACAATTACATACTGTCTGAGATAAAGAGTAAAGGATATGACAGAATACAGTTCCGGATTGGCGGAAGACGTGATGCGGGAAGCAGCAGTTACTACTGGGTCAATGAAAAAAATGAGACGTACGGTGAGATTCTGAACAGCCCCGGATACTGGTGTTATTCAGAATGGCTTTCCGGTGAGCCAAGCTTCCGTGATAATTCAATTCAGGCAGAAGAATGTTATCTTGATATTTTCTACTATTCAGACGGCGGACGCTGGGTATGGAATGATATTCCGAACGATATTGCACCGTATTACAGCAGCGACAGAATAGGATATATTATTGAATATGAAAACTAAAATGACATTGACACTGGTTCTTCTTTTTGTGGGAGTCTGCCTTGGCTGTTCCGGCTGCCTTGCCGGGCTGCCGCAGCATACAGAGTCACAGACCGAATCATCTCAGACAGAAAAAGAAGAGATGGACGTACCGGATACGGAAAAGTTTCAGTCGATGATGTCTCGTGAAACGGAAGCAGAAACCGAACCGGAAACAGAACCACTTTCCGGTGAAGAGAAAATCGACATGAAGGTACAGATGTTTCTTGATACAATGACCCTGGAAGAAAAGGTGGCACAGCTGTTTATTGTACTCCCGGACACTTTTCTTGGTGTGGACGGTGTAACCGCCGCAGGAGAAGTGACGCGGGAAGCGATCCGGCAGATTCCGGTGGGGGGATTTATTTATATGTCTCAGAATCTGCAGTCTTCCGAACAGGTCAGAGAAATGACTGCTGCCGTTCAGTCATACAGCATGGAGAGAACGGGTCTGCCAATGTTTCTCTGTGTGGATGAAGAGGGAGGCACCGTGTCCAGAATAAGCGGACGCGGTCTCTTCGATGTACCGGACATCGGAAATATGTGCGATGTGGGTGCCCGTGGAAATGTGGAAGAAGCGCGAAGAATCGGTGAGACTATTGGTGCTTATCTTTCAGAACTTGGTTTCAAT
This sequence comes from Candidatus Choladocola sp., assembly GCA_034093895.1. Lineage (GTDB taxonomy): Bacteria > Bacillota > Clostridia > Lachnospirales > Lachnospiraceae > Choladousia. Next base: position 10,525 of record JAXEBU010000134.1, read on the forward strand.
ATTGATTTTGCACCGGATGCAGATGTGCTGAGCAATCCGGATAACAGTGTGGTAAGGTACCGTTCCTTTGGTTCGGATCCTGAACTGGTATCAGAGATGTCTGCTGCAGTTCTGAACGGGCTGCAGACAAAAGGAGTAAACGGTGTTCTGAAACATTTTCCCGGACACGGTGCGACAGAAGGAGACACACATGAGGGATACGCTTACACTTCAAAAACACTGGAAGAACTGAAGGAATGTGAACTAGTACCTTTTCAGGAAGGGATCCTGACGGGTGTGCATTTTATCATGGCCGGCCATATTTCGACACCGAATGTGACGGGAAATGAGACACCTGCATCGCTTTCTTACACGATGATTACAGAAATTCTCCGGGAACAGATGGGATATGAAGGAATTGTAGTTACGGATGCGATGAATATGGGTGCGGTGGCAGGTTCCTTCACATCTGCTGATGCAGCCGTTATGGCGGTAAATGCCGGTGTGGATCTCATACTGATGCCGGCCGATTTTCAGAGTGCTTACAGCGGAGTGCTGGAAGCTGTGAAGAGCGGAACTGTTTCCGAAGAGCGGATCGATGAATCTTTGAGAAGAATTCTCAGAATAAAACTCACATTATGATATTTTCTCCCGTTTATAAACAAAATCTTAATACGCCTTAAGAAAAAGTAAAATTATTCCTGATCAATTGAATATGCAGATTTTCTATGGTAAAATTAAGATGATTTATGAATAATACAGGAGAAAAATAAAATGAACATACTGTTTTATCTTGTTCCAAAAAGTGAAGTGATGTATCTGTTTGATGATTATTCCGTCAGACAGGCGATGGAAAAGATGGAATTTCACAAGTATACTGCAGTTCCCATTATCAACCGTGCCGGTAATTACGCAGGTACCCTGACGGAGGGAGATATTCTGTGGGAGATGAAGAGAAGAGAGATCGTAGATCTTCATGAAATCGAAGAGATCAAAATTAAATCGCTTCATCGAAAACGTGATAATGAACCTGTAAATGTGAACTGTAATATTGAAGACCTTGTGATGACTTCCATGAATCAGAATTTTGTGCCGGTTATTGATGATAATGGTATATTTATCGGTATAGTCACCAGAAAGAGTATCATTGAATATTGCTACAATCAGTACAAAAACCTTGAAAAAATTACAAAAGAGTGATATTATTTTATAAATTTGTAATATTTGAAAGGAAATGAAAATAATCCCATGAACAGAAAAGTACGCTTTTGTTTACTGGCAGCAATTATGATTCTCGGTCTCTTTGGCAGTGTGCAGGCGATTTCGGCTGCGGAAGATACGGTTGCTGAAGCAGCACCGGCAGTTAAGACCGGCTGGCAGAAATCAGGAAAATACTGGTTTTATTACAGCTCGAAGGGTAAAATGTATACAGGATGGAGAACGATCAACGGAAAGCTCTATTATCTTCGCAAAAAAGAAGATGAAAGCGGTCCGAAAGGAAGCAGAGTGACAGGCCTGTATCAGATCGGAGACAAAACTTACTATTTTTCCGGAAAGGGTGTTCTTCTTACAGGCTGGCAGACAATAAACAATTCTTCCTATTATTTTGCAACGGAAGGAAAAGCGGGAACGATCGGTGCAATGTATACCGGATTAAGAGTTATTGATGGAGGCCGTTACTTTTTTAAGAGTGACGGGCAGATGGTAACCGGATGGTATAAATACAAAAAATGCAGCTATTTCTTCTGCAGAGTGGGAAAAGCAGGAGTAAAAGGAAAAGCGTATACGGGATGGAGAACAATCGGAGGGAAACGCTATTATTTTAACTCCAAGGGAGTGATGCAGACCGGTCACTGGATCAATAAAAAGTATTATGTGGGCAGTGACGGTGTCATGCTGAAAAGCTGTGTTACTCCTGACGGATATATCGTCAATTTCAAAGGTGAAAAGCAGAAACTTGCAAACGGATGGATCAAAAAGAGCGGTAAGTATTACTATTATGTATCCGGAAAGAAAGTAACCGGATGGAAGACAATCAACGGGAAGAAATACTATTTTGATGCGAACGGAGTACGCCAGACAGGATGGCTGGTGAAAACGTATACGTATTATCTGAAGAACGGTGTGATGCAGACAGGATGGCAGACCATCGGCGGCAAACGATATTACTTTATGAAAAATGGCCGTATGGCTGTCAATACGACTGTGGACGGTGTCAAGATCGGTGCCGATGGTGTGGCTGAGAAGAAAAAAACATCGGTTCTTCTCATTGCCGGTCATGGACAGGGAGATGTGGGCGCATGCGGAAAATACACAAACACAGTGTTGTATGAATACAAGTATACGCGTCAGTTCTCCACGCTGATCAGGACAGAGCTGGAGAAAACTGGTGCTGATATCAGTGTTACGATGTATGATCAGAATTATGACTGTTATCAGGTACTTTCCGGAAAGAAGACAGGACCGGTTCCGAATCTGAAAAGTTATGATTACGTACTGGAGATTCATTTTAATGCAACGGTAGAGTCTTCCAAGGATCCGAAAGGCGATGGTATCTGCAAGGGAATCGGAATGTACATCAATTCAGCGAAGAGTGATATTTCTGTTGACAAAGCTATTATTCAGGCAGTGAATAAACAGACCGGCTTTAGGATCTGGGGAGGCGGAACAGGAATCATGCGTTCAGCGACACTTTTCAATGCAAAAACGTGTCAGGCGGAAGGTGTATCCTATGGTCTTCTTGAAACAGCCTTCATCGATGACAGGGATGATATGAAATTCTACAGTGCAAATAAAGAAAAAATGGCGAAGGCAGTTGCTTCGGCAATTGTATCCAGTCTTGGGGCAAAGTAGTCTCTTTTACTGTACCGGATGAATGCCGGTACAGTTTTTTACCTGTTTACTTTCCTGAATTAACGTATTAATTCATAACGATACTTTGAAACAATTGACAAAAAAAAGAATAGTTGGTAGAATGTGTTGAAAGTCGCAGGTAAAGCGTATACCTGATCAAAGCCGCAGTAAATGCGGCAATTAAGGAGGAAACATGAAGAAGAGAGTTTTATCATTACTGGTAGATAATACATCCGGTGTACTGAGCCGTGTGGCAGGTCTGTTCAGCCGTCGCGGATACAATATTGACAGTCTTACGGTTGGTGAAACTGCTGATCCGCGTTATTCCCGTATGACGGTGGTCGTATCCGGTGATGAGCAGATTCTGGATCAGATTACGAAACAGCTTGCAAAGCTGATTGACGTGGTTGATATCAAGATTCTGGAGGACACTACGAGTGTCAGTCGTGAACTGGTTCTGGTAAAGGTTCGCGTGGATGCGGATGAGCGTCAGGCTGTTCTGGCAATTGCAAATATATTCCGCGGAAACATTATTGACGTGGGAACGGATTCCATGATTATCGAGCTGACCGGACAGCAGTCAAAGCTGGATGCATTCCTTCATCTGCTGGAGGGACATGAGATTCTGGAGCTTGCAAGAACAGGTATCACAGGACTTTCACGCGGAACAAGTGATATCAGATATCTGTAATTTAAGTAGTTAGCTATAGGGAATACCTTTGCTATAAAATATTTTTCAAGAATGCGAGGATGAAAAAATGGCAGCAAAAATTTACTATCAGAAAGACTGTAACCTTTCCCTTCTGGAAGGAAAGACAATTGCAGTAATCGGTTACGGAAGTCAGGGACATGCGCATGCACTGAACGCAAAAGAATCCGGTTGCAACGTGATTATCGGTCTGTATGAGGGAAGCAGATCCTGGGACAAGGCAGTGGCTCAGGGATTTGAAGTATACACAGCAGCAGAGGCTGCAAAGAAAGCTGATATCATTATGATTCTGATCAATGATGAGAAGCAGGCTGCTCTGTACAAGAAAGATATCGAACCGAACCTTGAAGAAGGCAATATGCTGATGTTTGCACACGGTTTCAATATTCATTTCGGATGTATCGTACCGCCGAAGAACGTTGATGTTACCATGATTGCTCCGAAGGGACCGGGCCATACAGTAAGAAGTGAGTACCAGGCAGGAAAGGGTGTTCCGTGTCTCGTTGCAGTTCATCAGGATGCAACAGGAAAGGCTCTTGATCTTGCACTTGCATACGCACTTGCAATCGGCGGCGCAAGAGCAGGCGTTCTGGAGACAACCTTCCGTACAGAGACTGAGACAGACCTCTTTGGTGAGCAGGCAGTTCTTTGCGGCGGCGTTTGTGCACTGATGCAGGCAGGTTTTGAAACGCTCGTTGAGGCAGGATATGACCCGAGAAATGCATATTTTGAATGTATCCATGAGATGAAACTGATCGTTGATCTGATTTACCAGTCCGGTTTTGCAGGAATGAGATACTCTATCTCCAATACAGCAGAGTATGGTGACTACGTAACAGGACCGAAGATCATTACAGAAGAGACGAAGAAGACCATGAAGAAGATCCTGTCAGACATTCAGGATGGAACCTTCGCAAAAGAATTCCTTCTGGATATGTCTCCGGCAGGAGCACAGGTTCACTTCAAGGCTATGCGTAAACTGG
>JAXEBU010000135.1:0-9188 GCA_034093895.1 Candidatus Choladocola sp.
CTCCTCCGGGGATCGGATCCGCCGTGCGCCACAGCATGAGAATCTCCCGATCCTCCGTGTCGCCCAGGGCGTAGTTGGTGATGGCAGGAGAACAGGAACTGGAGCATCTGAAAGAGAGGGGCTGCCGCTGGATAGAAAAAGTGCAGCGCTACAGGAAAGACTGTACACCGGAAAAAACGGTGCATATGAGAAGGGAAAAGGGAATAAGATTTATCAGCCATGATGACGGAAATTATCCGGACAGGCTGCGGAGGCTGCCGGATCATCCGTACGGTCTGTTTTACAGGGGGAAACTGCCGCCGGAAGAAAGCAGGGCAGTTGCTGTTGTCGGAGCGAGGATGTGTACGCGCTGCGGAAAGGAAACTGCTGAGCGGATGGGCGGTGGGATTGCACTGGCCGGCGGAGCAGTTATCAGTGGTGCCGCCTATGGGGTTGACGGAGCTGCCCAGTGGGCAGCCCTTGAAAAGCATGGTTACAGCTGTGCAGTGCTTGGCTGCGGTGTGGATCGCTGTTATCCGGCTTCCAATGCTGCGTTGTTTCACCGTCTGGAAGCAGAAGGCGGTATTGTTTCCGAGTTTCCGCCCGGAACGGAGCCGCGCAGACATCATTTTCCCATGCGCAACCGCATTATCAGCGGACTGTCTGACGTAGTTGCCGTGGTAGAAGCACGAAGCAGAAGCGGTTCGCTTATCACGGCTGAGTTTGGTGCAGAACAGGGGAAACGTGTGATGGCCGTACCCGGGAGACCGGGCGATGAACTGAGTGAAGGATGCAATGAACTGATTGCTCAGGGAGCTGAAATTATTTTATCAGTAGAATCATTTGTAAAGACAGTATTTCCAGATTACAGAAAAAAACAAAAGAAATTATCCGAAGATTTAATACTTGCGCCATCAGAAAAATTAGTGTATAGTAGTCTCGGTTTGCATTCCAAGAGTATATGGGAACTGGAAGAATGTACAGCCCTGTCACTTGCGGAAATGAGTGAATGCCTGATGTCACTGGAACTGAAAGGACTGATCAGGGAAACAGAACGGAACTGCTATGCCCTCTCAGATGATGTGTAATACCGGGAACACTTATGAAAACAATATAGAATAATGATGTTTCACGGAGGTAGTTGTAATGCCCAAATATCTGGTGATTGTCGAATCACCTGCCAAAGTCAAGACGATTAAAAAATTTTTAGGTTCAAATTATGAGGTGCTGGCATCGAACGGACACGTTCGTGACCTGCCGAAAAGTCAGATGGGAATTGACGTGGAGCATGGATTCGAACCAAAATATATTACCATCAGAGGAAAGGGAGATATTCTTGCTGCGCTGCGGAAGGCAGAAAAGAAGGCGGATAAAGTATATCTGGCAACGGACCCTGACCGTGAGGGAGAGGCCATATCCTGGCATCTGGCGGAAGCGCTGAAGCTGGATCCGAAGAAAAGAAAAAGAATTACATTTAATGAAATCACGAAGAGTGCGGTGAAGGAATCACTGAAGCACCCGCGGGCCATCGATATGGATCTTGTGGATGCACAGCAGACCAGGCGAATTCTTGACCGTATGGTAGGTTATAAAATCAGCCCTCTGCTCTGGCAGAAGGTAAAGCGCGGACTGAGTGCCGGCCGTGTTCAGTCGGTTGCACTCCGTATTATCGGTGACCGTGAGGATGAGATTAATGCATTCATTCCGGAAGAATACTGGACGCTTGAGGTTCAGCTGATGGCGGAGGGAGAGAAGAAGCCCCTGACAGCAAAGTTTTTTGGTCAGGATAAAAAGATGACCATATCTTCAAAAGAACAGCTGGATGAAATTCTTGAAAAGCTGGAAACGGCTGAGTACGTGGTGGAGGAAGTGAAAAAGGGAGAAAGGACAAGAAAAGCTCCCCTTCCATTTACAACGAGTACACTGCAGCAGGAAGCTGCCAATGTACTGAATTTCTCTACGCAGAAAACCATGCGTCTTGCGCAGCAGCTGTATGAAGGAATTGATCTGAAGGGAAACGGAACAGTAGGTCTGATTTCCTATCTGCGTACCGATTCCACCCGTATTTCAGAAGAGGCGGATACAGCTGCACGGGAGTACATTGAAAAACAGTACGGTCCTGAATTTGTTGCAGAAAAAACAGAAAATACAAACGGCGGCAAAAAGATTCAGGATGCTCATGAGGCTATCCGTCCCACAGATATTACAAGAACTCCATTTGAGGTGAAAGATTCTCTGTCACGCGATCAGTACCGGCTGTATCAGCTGATCTGGAAGCGGTTTACTGCCAGCAGAATGAAACCCGCGAAATATGAGACGACAGCCGTCAGGATTCAGGCGGCAGGGTACCGTTTTACAGTCTCTGCATCAAAGGTGATCTTTGAGGGATTCCGTTCTGTTTATACGGAAAGTGATGATGCAAAGGAAGAGAGCAATGTCATCACCGGAAGAATCGAGCCGGGGATGAAGCTTACCCCGGAAAATACAGATGCGAAACAGCATTTTACGCAGCCACCGGCCCATTATACGGAAGCTTCTCTGGTACGTGCACTGGAAGAACAGGGAATTGGGCGGCCCAGTACGTATGCACCGACGATTACAACGATTATCGCACGTCGGTACGTCGCAAAGGAAAATAAAAACCTGTATATGACAGAGCTGGGTGAAGTAGTTAACAATATTATGAAGGAAGCATTCCCAAGCATTGTGGATGTAAGCTTTACGGCCAATATGGAATCGCTGCTTGACTCCATCGGAGAGGGAACGATTCACTGGAAAACAGTGGTTGAGAATTTCTATCCGGATCTGGATGAGGCTGTAAAGGAAGCGGAGAAAAATCTCGAAAAAGTTACAATCGAGGATGAAGTAACCGATGAGGTATGCGAAGTATGCGGCCGCAATATGGTCATAAAATACGGACCTCACGGAAAGTTTCTGGCGTGTCCGGGATTTCCGGAATGCCGCAGCACGAAACCGTATCTTGAGAAAATCGGGGTAGCCTGTCCGAAATGCGGAAAGGCTGTTGTAATCCGGAAGACCCAGAAGGGCCGAAAATATTATGGCTGTGAGGGGAATCCGGAATGCGATTTCATGTCATGGCAGAAGCCGACGGAAAAAAAATGTCCCCAGTGCGGCGGTTACATGGTGGAAAAAGGTAATAAGCTTGCCTGCGCAGACAAAAACTGTGGTTATGTTTGCGGCAAAGATGAGTAATTTGCAGGAATCGTTTGTAAGTATGCGCCAATACACACAATACTCGTTGATTTTCTGAAAACTTTGTGTTAGTATAAAGAACAAAAGAAACTGTGTGTAAAGGAGGTTTGAGATGAGTGTACAGCTGCTAGATAAGACCAGAAAGATAAATCAGTTGTTACATAATAACAACACGAGCAAGGTTGTGTTCAACGATATCTGTGACGTACTGACAGGAATTCTGAATTCCAACATTCTAGTTATCAGCCGAAAAGGTAAGGTTTTGGGAGTTGGATTGTGTGACGGGGTTGAGGAAATTAAAGAATTGATCGTCGACAGAGTCGGTGGTTACATTGATCCAATGTTGAACGAACGTCTTCTCGGAGTTCTTTCAACAAAAGAAAATGTTAATCTTGAGACGCTGGGATTTGTCGGGGAGAATGTCAGAAAGTATCAGGCCATTATTAATCCGATTGATATCGCGGGAGAACGCCTTGGCACAGTATTTATGTACAAATATGGCAGCCAGTATGAGATTGATGACATTATTCTCAGCGAATACGGAACAACGGTTGTGGGACTCGAAATGATGCGTTCCGTGAATGAAGAAAATGCAGAAGAAAACCGGAAAATCCAGATCGTGAAATCAGCGATCAGCACTCTTTCCTTTTCCGAAATGGAGGCAATTATTCACATTTTTGATGAACTGGATGGAACAGAGGGGATCCTTGTTGCCAGCAAGATTGCCGATCGGGTAGGTATCACACGATCCGTGATTGTCAATGCACTGCGAAAATTTGAAAGTGCGGGAGTAATTGAATCCAGATCATCAGGTATGAAGGGAACGTACATTAAGGTACTGAACGATGTAGTTTTCGATGAACTGGCAGAAATCAGGAAAAACAAAAATATTTGACTGAATACAGAAAGATGTCTGGAAAACAGGCATCTTTTTTTTATCGTATCGGAAACGAAGTTTCCGATACGATAAAAACGTTCCGCGTTACGGATCTGTCGTGTTTTACAGGGGAGAAACGAGATGACTAGAATAAAAGATATGAAAAAATGGGTATTATGCCCGGTTTGTGGGGGAAAAACCCGTTTACAGATATTAAAGGCAACAGTGCTGAACTGAATAGCCAATCAGACAGAGGGCTTTCCTGTCTTTATTTTATAAAAAAAGATATAATGAGAAATAGCGAGTATATTAAAGATATAATTAGAAAAATAGTAAAAATAATGAAATATATGGCCATATAAGCAGTTGCAATATTTACACATTTTAACTAATATAGGATTGTTCGTTAGCACTCGATTGAAATGAGTGCTAATAAAAAAGAGAGTTACCATCTTAAGGAGGAATCAGATATGAAGTTAGTACCGTTAGGCGACAGAGTTGTATTAAAACAGTTTGAAGCAGAAGAAACCACAAAGTCAGGTATCATTCTGACAAGCAAATCCCAGGAAAAGCCGCAGGAAGCAGAAGTTATTGCTGTAGGACCGGGCGGAATGGTTGATGGAAAAGAAGTTACAATGCAGGTAAAGGCAGGAGATAAAGTTATTTACTCCAAATATGCAGGAAACGAAGTAAAACTCGGTGACGAGGAGTACATTATTGTAAAACAGAGTGATATTCTTGCAATTGTAGAATAATCAGTCCGCTGCAGAGCAGTTCATTTCATTTGATCAGAATCAATAAGATTAAACATCAGGAGGCAGATAATTATGGCAAAGGAAATTAAATTTGGCGCTGACGCAAGAGCAGCCCTGGAATGTGGTGTAAATAAACTTGCAGATACGGTACGTGTTACTCTCGGACCGAAAGGAAGAAACGTTGTTCTTGATAAACAGTACGGATCACCGCTTATCACAAACGATGGTGTTACCATCGCAAAAGAAATCGAGCTGGAAGACGCATTTGAAAATATGGGAGCTCAGCTGATCAAAGAAGTTGCATCCAAGACAAACGATGTGGCTGGTGACGGAACAACAACAGCTACTGTTCTTGCACAGGCAATGGTAAATGAAGGAATGAAGAACCTGGCAGCAGGTGCAAATCCGATCATACTGAGAAAAGGTATGAAGAAGGCAACAGATAAGGCTGTAGAGGCCATCAAGGCAATGAGCCAGAAAGTAACCGGCAAAGATCAGATCGCAAGAGTTGCAGCAGTTTCCTCCGGAGATGAAAAGGTTGGAGAACTCGTTGCAGATGCAATGGAAAAGGTATCACAGGACGGTGTTATTACAATCGAAGAGTCCAAGACAATGCAGACAGAGCTGGATGTTGTAGAAGGTATGCAGTTCGACAGAGGATACATTTCCGCATACATGGCAACAGACATGGAGAAGATGGAAGCAGTTCTGGATGATCCGTTCATTCTGATTACAGACAAGAAGATCAGCAATATTCAGGAAGTACTTCCTCTGCTTGAGCAGATTGTACAGACCGGAAAGAAACTTCTGATTGTTGCAGAAGATATTGAGGGTGAAGCGCTCACTACACTGATCGTAAACAAACTGCGTGGAACTTTCCAGGTAGTAGGTGTAAAAGCTCCGGGATACGGTGACAGAAGAAAAGCAATGCTGGAGGATATCGCTATCCTGACAGGAGGTCGTGTAATCTCCGAAGAGCTTGGTCTGGAACTGAAAGATGCTACACTTGACATGCTGGGACGTGCAAAATCTGTTAAAGTACAGAAGGAAAGCACAATTATCGTAGACGGCCTTGGCGACAAAGAAGCAATCCAGGCAAGAATTGCTCAGCTGAAAGCAACAATTGTTGAGACAAAATCAGAGTTTGATAAAGAGAAGCTTCAGGAGCGTCTTGCAAAGCTGTCCGGCGGTGTTGCAGTTATTCGTGTAGGTGCAGCTACCGAGACAGAAATGAAGGAAGCAAAACTGCGTATGGAAGATGCACTGGCAGCAACCAAGGCAGCAGTAGAAGAGGGAATCATTGCAGGCGGCGGATCTGCTTATATTCATGCAACAAAAGAAGTTGCAAAACTGGCAGATGAGCTGGATGGCGATGAGAAGACAGGCGTAAGAATTATCCTGAAGGCTCTGGAAGCTCCGCTGTTCCACATCGCAGCAAATGCAGGTCTGGAAGGCGCAGTTATAATCAACAAAGTACGTGAATCAGAAGTGGGAACCGGTTTCGATGCATACAAAGAAGAGTATGTTGATATGGTGAAAGCAGGCATTTTGGATCCGGCCAAAGTTACAAGAAGCGCTCTGCAGAATGCAACGAGCGTAGCATCCACACTGCTGACAACAGAGTCTGTAGTAGGCAACATCAAAGAAGAAACACCGGCAATGCCGGCAGGCGGTCAGGGCATGGGAATGATGTGATAAAGCATTGAGCCGTGCAAAAGCAGCGGAAGACAAAGTGGCTGCTGGCAGCCATCTTTGTCAGACGGTGGTTTTATAGGGCGAAAGCCCGTCAGCGAGAGAACGGAGTTCGCGAGCTGAGCACGGCGAAAGAGTGACGTGCGAAAAAGGGCGAAAGCCCGTCAGCGAGAGAACGGAGTTCGCGAGCTGAGCACGGCGAAGAAAATTTATGTTTTTGATCAGATAAAATGAGGGTGAACGATGGACGTTTACCCTCATTTGTGTTAAACTGTTTTTGACAGAAATGTGCAAAAGACGCTAAAACGGATAAAATCCAGCTTTGAGGAACGCAGAATGAAGATCAGCAAGTGGAAGGAAACAATACATACGGAGCTGCAGAAGCTGTCAAAACTGACGTGGAAACAGAAGATTGGTTATATCTGGGATTATTATAAGCCTTTGATGGCGTCGCTTCTGGCTGTCATATTTATTATCTATATCATAGCTACCATATTTCACAACAGACAGATTATAGATCTGATCCAGGTGGAATTTGTCAATGATGATTCCATGACGATTAATTCTGAGGAAATGAAAAATGAATTTGCTGAGTATATAGGCGGTCTGGGAAAAAACGAAGAGATTTCGATTGGTACAGGTCTTGCCCTGGGTTCGAAAGGTACTTCCGGTTACGGCGCGGCAAATCAGGTGAAATTTTCAGTACTGATGTCTTCCGGTGACATTGATGTTCTTGTGCTGGATCAGGAGATGTTTGAGCTGTGCATGAAACAGGGACAGCTGGCAGATCTGACAGAAGTAATCTCAGAGGACAGCCTTGCGAGCTGGGAGAATCTGCTTGTGTACGGTCGGATTGAGGCTACGGAAACGGATCAGAGCGAAGGAGAAACAGAAAGCCTGCAGTACAGTTCTGAAAATCCGGAAAGAGCGTATGGCATTCGTCTGGACGAAGCACCGGTGCTGAAGGACTGCGGTGCGTATTCCGATGGAGAGATTTACGGTGCTGTGGCGGTGACCGCAGGTAATACGAAGTACTGTGAATCATTTATAAAATACTTACTGGGTGAATAACAGGATTGTATGCGGCAGATACAGGAAATATCAGGCAAAATCCTGGGAATATTATGTGCGGAGGAGAGAAGGATGGATTCATACAGAGAAATTTTGGTACAGAGAAAAACGTCAATGAGCAATCAGATAATAAAATTTTTACTGATAGCACTGACAGCGATCGTATTTGCAGCCGGGCTTCTGTTTATGCCGATTCTTTTAGTGGCAGCAATTGCGCTGGGGGTTGCATCGTATTTTGTTATCCCCAGGCTTGAGGTGGAATATGAATATTTGTATGTCAACGGAGAACTGGACATTGATACGATTTATTCCAAACAGAAAAGAAAAAAGACTGCATCTTATGATATGGCAGAGTTGGAACTGCTGGCTCCGTCCAATTCTCATGCACTCGATTATTACAGGAATAACAGCCAGATGAAACTGAAAGATTTTTCTTCGGGGAACCCGGATGCAAAGAGCTATATTCTTGTGTTTAACAGAGAAAAAGGACAGGAAATGGTAAAAGCAGAACTGGATGATGTTATAATCGCCGACATCAGAAGGCTTGCACCACGAAAAGTGAACCTCATATAGGATCTGTTTCATGGTTTGATGGTTCAAATATAATACAAAAATAATTCAAATCAGTAGTTGACATTGAAAAATGAATTTGTTAGAGTATGTATTCAAAGCACATATATTTACGAAAGACCTTATTCAGAAAGAGAGGAAAAGAAATGGGAACAATTATTGGCGAAGGAATTACATTTGATGATGTGCTGCTGGTTCCGGCGTACTCAGAGGTAATTCCAAATCAGGTAGATCTCACCACTCAGCTGACTAAGAAAATTCAGCTTAACATTCCGATGATGAGTGCAGGCATGGATACGGTTACAGAGCACAGAATGGCAATTGCGATGGCCAGACAGGGCGGTATCGGTATCATTCATAAGAATATGTCAATTGAACAGCAGGCGGAGGAAGTTGATAAGGTAAAACGTTCTGAAAACGGCGTTATCACGGATCCGTTCTATCTCTCACCGGAGCATACTCTGGCGGATGCCAACGAACTGATGGCAAAATTCCGGATATCCGGAGTTCCGATTACGGAAAACGGAAAGCTGGTAGGTATTATCACGAACCGTGATCTTCTGTTCGAAGAGGATTTTTCGAAGAAAATCAAAGAGTCCATGACGTCGGAGGGACTCATCACTGCAAAAGTCGGTGTAACGATTGAGGAGGCAAAGAAGATTCTGGCAAGCTCCAGAAAAGAGAAGCTTCCGATCGTGGATGATGACTACAATCTGAAGGGTCTTATTACTATAAAAGATATTGAAAAACAGATCAAATATCCGAATTCCGCAAAAGATGAAAAAGGACGTCTGCTTTGCGGAGCAGCAGTCGGAATCACGGCAAATGTTCTGGAACGTGTGGCAGCGCTGGTTGAGGCTCAGGTCGATGTTGTTGTTCTGGACTGTGCACATGGACATTCTGCCAATGTTCTTCGCTGTGTCAAAATGATTAAGGATGCGTATCCGGATCTGCAGGTGGTTGCAGGCAATGTTGCTACCGGTGAGGCTACAAGGGCATTGATTGAAGCCGGTGTGGATGCAGTTAAGGTC
>JAXEBU010000136.1:0-2041 GCA_034093895.1 Candidatus Choladocola sp.
GAAGAACTGCTGAAGGTGTTACAAAAATATACCTAAGTGAACCAAGTTTTTTTCGTGTTTTTCTTGATACAAAAAAGAGTGAAAAGAATTGACACGACAATTTTTTTATTATACAGTTATAATCGTGAGTACTAATAAAACTTTTACATTTTTGAGGAGGAAGTAGAGGATGAAACGTACAAAATTACTTGCAATGGTCATGACAACAGCAATCGCAGCTACAGGTGCGGTATGTGCAGCGAATGCAGAAGGCATTCCGGCTGAAGATCTGAAGGTTGGAGCCATCTACATCGGTGATGAGAACGAAGGTTACACAGCTGCACATATGGCAGGTATAGATGAGATGATGGAGAAGTTTGGTCTGGATGAATCGCAGGTCATTGAGAAGACGCTGATCGGTGAAGACGAGACTTGTTATGACGCTGCAGCAGATCTGGCAGACCAGGGATGCCAGATTATCTTTGCTACCAGCTTCGGACATGAGACTTATCTTCTGGAGGCAGCAGCAGATTATCCGGAAGTTGAGTTCTGTCATGCAACAGGATATCAGGCAGCTACCAGCGGACTTGAGAATATGCACAACTACTTCACAGGCGTATACGAAGCACGTTACGTATCCGGTGTGGTAGCGGGAATGAAACTGAACGAAATGGTGGAAAACGGAACGATCACAGAGGATCAGCTGAAGATGGGTTACGTCGGAGCTTATCCGTATGCAGAGGTTATTTCCGGATATACCGCTTTCTATCTTGGCGCAAAGAGTGTATGCCCGAGCGTAACGATGGAAGTAAAATATACGAACAGCTGGGCAAGCTTCGATCTGGAAAAAGAGTGTGCAGAGGCTCTGATTGCAGACGGCTGTGTTCTGATCAGCCAGCATGCAGATACAACAGGTGCACCGACAGCGTGTGAAGCAGCAGGTGTTCCGGAAGTCGGATACAATGTTTCCATGATTGAGACTGCTCCGAACCAGGCACTGACATCTGCTTCCATCAACTGGGGTCCGTATTACACCTATGCAGTACAGAGCGTTCTGGACGGAACAGCAATCGATACAGACTGGTGCAAGGGCCTTGCAGACGGTGCATGCGGAATCACAGAACTGAACGACACCGTGATTGCAGAGGGCACTGCTGAAAAGGTAACAGAAATCGAAAATGCTATTATGGACGGATCTCTTCATGTATTTGATACTTCCACATTCACTGTTAACGGTGAGACTGTGGAGACGTATGAGAAGAACGGTATTGAGTACATCGCAGACGGATATTTCCATGAGTCAGAGTTCGGTTCTGCTCCGGCATTTGATCTTGCAATCGATGGAATCACATCTATTACAGAATAATCAGTAAAGCACAACTGGCACGAGGGTGTTGCGGAGATCCGACAGCACCCCCGTGTTTTCTGCTGTGATAACAGCAGAATAAAAGAAACAGAAAAAGTGACATGCAGACGTAAGACAGGTGATTGCGAAACCTGGCAATTAAGAGGAATCATTCACAGAGAGACGGTTTCTTTTAATTGCGGGGCTTCGTAATCGCCTGTTGGTTTCAAATGGATGAAGGAGCAGGCAGAAAATGGAGCAGAGTTATGCAATCGAGCTTCAGAATATCACAAAACGTTTCGGCAGCGTGGTAGCCAATGACAAGGTCAACCTGTCGGTGCGAAAGGGTGAGATTCTGTGTGTATTGGGTGAGAATGGCAGCGGAAAGACGACGCTGGTAAATATGATTTCCGGTATCTATTATCCGGAAGAGGGGAAAATTACCGTAGACGGCAGGGAAGTAAAAATCCGTTCCCCAAAAGATTCCTTTGATCTGGGAATCGGCATGGTTCATCAGCATTTCAAACTGGTGGATATTCTGACCGCTGCGGAAAATATTGTTCTGGGACTTCCGGGAAAACAGATCATTGATATGAAAAAAGTGATTGAGGACATTGAAGCCCTTGTGAAAAAATACGGATTTGACCTGGATCCGCGACAGAAGATCTACAAAATGTCTGTCTCACAGAAGCAGACGGTGGAGATTGTGAAGATGCT
>JAXEBU010000137.1:0-4506 GCA_034093895.1 Candidatus Choladocola sp.
TTAGTACGGTTATTTTGTGGTGATTTAATTTTACATCAAAAAGGAAAAGGATTCCTTATATTTTGGGCATTTTTTTAAAGTTGTGGATAGACAATGCCGTAGAGCGGGCTTCAGGTAGATAAGACTGCGGAAACTCAAGCACAACAAAACATTGAATTTCCGGGAAATAAATGATATACTTAAAAACAGGCTTTTTACTGCCGATAAACGGCCTATGACAAAACAGTCAGGAGGATTTTGATATGAGAACGTATCTCGTTACAGGCGGAGCCGGATTTATCGGTTCCAACTATATTCATTATATGTTTAAAAAATATGGTAATACGATCCGCATCATCAATGTGGACAAGCTGACCTATGCAGGAAATCTGGAAAACCTGAAGGATATCGAAGACAGAGAAAACTATCAGTTTATCCGGGCGGATATCTGTGATTCGGAAACAATCAACCGCATTTTTGAAGAAAATGATATTGACCGGGTGGTGCATTTCGCAGCCGAGAGCCATGTGGACCGTAGTATCCGCAACCCGGAAGTTTTTGTAAAGACAAACGTGCTTGGTACGCTGGTGATGCTCAATGCGGCAAAGGCAGCATGGGAGCTTCCGGACGGCACGTTCAAAGAAGACAAGAAATTCCTTCATGTATCCACGGATGAAGTGTATGGATCACTGGAAAATGAGGGGGAATACTTTTATGAGACAACGCCGTATGATCCCCACAGCCCGTATTCTGCCAGCAAGGCATCTTCCGATATGCTGGTAAAATCATACATGGATACGTACCGTTTCCCGGCAAATATCACTAACTGCAGCAACAATTACGGACCGTATCAGTTCCCGGAGAAGCTGATTCCGTTGATAATCAACAATGCGCTTCACGGAAAGAAGCTTCCGGTATACGGAGACGGCAAAAATGTCCGTGACTGGCTGTATGTGGAGGATCATGCAAAGGGAATCGACATGGTACAGGAAAAGGGCCGCCTTTTTGAAACGTACAATATCGGCGGACACAATGAAAAGCAGAACATCGAGATTATTCATATCATTCTCGACACCCTGCAGGAGATGCTGCCGGAAGGCGATCCGAGAAAAGAGCTGGTAAGCGAAAATCTGATTACGTACGTGACAGACAGAAAGGGACATGACCGCCGTTATGCAATCGCACCGGACAAGATCCGCGCGGAAGTGGGCTGGGAGCCGGAAACCATGTTTGCAGAAGGCATTCACCGCACGATCAGATGGTTCTTCGAAAATGAAGAATGGATGAAGAACGTGACCAGCGGTGACTATCAGAAATATTACGAAGAGATGTATCAGAAATAAAACAGTTTTGCAGGAATTGGGGCTGGCGCAGACGGACATCAGATGATGGCGGATGCATCAACCCCGAACGTGGTTTTTCAGAAATCACAGAGACGGGCGGTAAAACAGACTGTGAGAGCTGCATCCGCCGAACGTACATCAGACAGGGAGGGTACAGTATGAAAGGTATTATTCTGGCCGGCGGATCCGGCACAAGACTTTATCCGTTAACGAAGGCGGTATCGAAACAGATTCTTCCGGTTTACGACAAGCCGATGATTTATTATCCGCTGTCAACGCTGATGCTGGCAGGAATCAGGGAAATTCTGGTGATTTCCACTCCGAGAGATCTTCCTGTATTCCGGGAACTTCTCGGAACGGGAGAGCAGCTTGGACTGAAACTGTCGTATGCAGTACAGGAAGCACCGCGGGGACTGGCAGATGCATTTATTATCGGAGAAGAGTTTATCGGAACGGACAGTGTGGCTCTGGTTCTGGGGGACAATATATTTTACGGACAGAGCTTTTCAAAGGTTCTGATGAATGTGGCCTCCAGAAAAGAAGGGGCTACCATTTTCGGTTATTACGTAAGGGATCCGAGAGAATACGGTGTTGTAGAGTTCGATGAGAACGGAAAGGCCATTTCCATTGAGGAGAAACCGGAGCATCCGAAGTCCAATTATGCCGTACCGGGACTGTATTTTTATGACAACGATGTAGTTGAAATTGCAAAAAATGTAAAGCCTTCTGCGAGAGGTGAGATCGAAATTACCAGTATCAACAATGAATATCTGAGGCGGGGAACGCTTCGTGTGGAAACACTGGGGCGCGGCTTCGCATGGCTCGATACGGGAAGTCACGATTCCCTTCTGGATGCAGCTGACTTTGTATCTGCTTTCCAGAAGCGGCAGGGACTGTATATTTCCTGTATCGAAGAGATTGCATATAAGAGAGGTTTTATTACGAAGGAACAGCTGATTGAGCTGGCGCAGCCTCTTCTGAAAACTTCCTACGGCCAGTATATGCTGGAAGTGGCAGAAGGACTGTAGAACCGGAGGCAGGAGAATAAGAGAAATGGGTAAGATTACGGTAGAGAATTGTAAAATAGAAGGATTGAAAATAATTACGCCGACCGTATTTGGAGATGCGCGCGGATATTTTATGGAAACGTACAACTACAACGATTACAAAGCAGCCGGCATTGATCAGGCTTTTGTGCAGGACAATCAGTCCGCATCCAAAAAAGGAGTGCTCAGAGGACTTCATTTCCAGATCAATTATCCGCAGGATAAGCTGGTGCGTGTCGTCTCCGGTGAGGTGTTTGACGTTGCTGTTGATCTGCGGGAGGGATCCCCTACGTACGGGCAGTGGCACGGAGAAATTCTTTCCGCGGAGAATAAAAAACAGTTCTTCATTCCGAAGAACTTTGCACACGGGTTCCTGGTTTTGTCTGATTTTGCGGAATTCACATATAAGTGTACCGACTTTTACCATCCGAACGATGAGGGCGGAATCCGTTTTGATGATCCCGAGATTGCGGTAGAATGGCCTGTTCCGGAGGGAATGGAACTGATTCTGTCCGATAAGGATAAAGTGTGGGGCAGCTTCCGGGAATATCGGGAAAAGAAATAGGAAGGAAAAGCAGGAGTTCCATATGAAGAAATTGCTTTCACTGCCGGCAGAAGTGATACAGAGCCGGAAAATGATTTATAAACTGGCAAAAAATGATTTTAAGACGAAATTCGCAGGCTCA
This sequence comes from Candidatus Choladocola sp., assembly GCA_034093895.1. Taxonomy (GTDB): domain Bacteria; phylum Bacillota; class Clostridia; order Lachnospirales; family Lachnospiraceae; genus Choladousia. Next base: position 3,055 of record JAXEBU010000137.1, read on the forward strand.
TATCTTGGAATTATCTGGGCATTTATTCAGCCGGTTGTAACAGTGCTTGTTTACTGGTTCGTATTCGAAGTCGGTTTCCGGGGCGGGGATTCCTCGCTTCCGGTTCCTTTTGTTCTGTATCTGGTAGCAGGAATTGTGCCCTGGTTTTTCTTTCAGGATGCATTGACGGGAGGAACGAACTCTCTTCTGGAATACAGTTATCTCGTCAAAAAGGTAGTATTTAATATCAGTGTGCTCCCCATTGTAAAGATCATATCAGCATTGTTTGTACATCTCTTTTTTGTGTTTTTTATTACGGTACTGTACTGCTTTTACGGTCGTTTTCCGGACCTTTACTATCTGCAGCTGTTCTATTACACCGGAGGGCTTTTCCTGCTGACGCTGGGGCTGTCCTATGCGACGTGTGCTGTTGTGATCTTTTTCCGGGATCTGTCCCAGGTGATCAACATCGCTCTGCAGGTGGGTGTGTGGCTGACACCGATTATGTGGGTTGCAGAAGATAAGCTGATTCACCATCCGCTTGTATTCCGGATTCTGAAGCTGAATCCGGTCTATTACGTAGTGACAGGCTTCCGCGACGCATTCATTTACAAAAACTGGTTCTGGGAACGTCCGCTCTGGACTTTGTATTTCTGGTGCTTTACGGTGGGCGCTTTCCTGTTCGGTACCTGGGTGTTCAAAAGACTGCGTGTCCATTTCGCAGATGTACTGTGACAGACAGAGAACGGTAGAAAAAGGAGAAAACGGCTGTGGATACAAATGCTGCAATTCGTGTTGATCATGTGACAAAAATGTATAAACTGTACGACAAACCGTCAGACCGGCTGAAAGAAAGTCTTGGGCTGACAAGAAAAAAATGCTACAGGGAACATTTTGCGCTGACTGACATCAACTTTGATATAGTAAAAGGCGAGACAGTTGGAATAATCGGCACAAACGGAGCCGGAAAATCAACCATTCTGAAGATTATTACGGGAGTGCTGAATCCGACAGAAGGCCAGGTTGTGGTCAACGGAAGAATTTCGGCCCTGCTGGAACTGGGCGCCGGTTTTAATATGGAGTATACCGGAGTGGAGAACATTTATCTCAACGGTACCATGATGGGATTCTCAGAAGAAGAAATTGACGCCAGGCTGGATGACATCCTGGCTTTTGCTGATATAGGAGATTTTGTTTACCAGCCGGTAAAAACGTATTCAAGCGGTATGTTTGTCCGGCTGGCTTTTGCCGTCGCAATCAACATTGACCCGGAAATCCTGATTGTCGATGAGGCTCTTTCCGTGGGAGACGTGTTTTTTCAGGCAAAATGTTATCGGAAATTTGAGGAGTTCAAAAGCGAGGGAAAGACGATTCTGTTTGTCAGCCATGATCTGAACAGCATCAGTAAATACTGCGACCGGGTCATTCTGCTGGATCACGGCAGGGTGATTGAGACGGGTGCGCCGAAGGAAA
>JAXEBU010000138.1:0-2688 GCA_034093895.1 Candidatus Choladocola sp.
ATCACACAGGGTCTTCCGCGTGTCGAGGAGCTTTTCGAGGCCAGAAAGCCGAAGGGTCTTGCAATTATTACAGAGATTGCCGGTGTGGCTACTATCCGTGACACGAAGAAGAAACGTGAGATTATCGTTACAAATAATGAAACCGGAGAGTCCAAGACTTATCTGATTCCGTATGGTTCCAGAATTAAGGCAGTGGATGGCGTATATCTGGAAGCCGGTGATGAACTGACAGAAGGTAGTGTCAACCCGCATGATATCCTGAAGATCAAGGGTGTTGAGGCTGTACAGGATTACATGATCCGTGAAGTACAGAGAGTATACCGTCTCCAGGGTGTTGAAATCAACGATAAGCATATCGAGGTTATCGTCCGCCAGATGCTGAAGAAGATCAGAATCGAAAATAACGGAGATACCGATTTCCTGCCGGGTACACTCGTTGATATTCTGGACTACGATGATGTGAATGAAAAGATGGTGGAAGAGGGCAAAGAGCCGGCAGAAGGAAAGCGTGTAATGCTCGGTATTACGAAGGCTTCCCTGGCTACAAACTCCTTCCTGTCTGCAGCGTCCTTCCAGGAGACAACAAAGGTTCTGACGGAAGCTGCCATCAAGGGTAAAGTTGATCCGCTGATCGGTCTGAAGGAAAACGTAATTATCGGTAAACTGATTCCTGCCGGTACCGGAATGAAACGCTACCGCAATATCAAGCTGGATGTTTCCGGAACAGATGATTATCTGTACGAGGATGTGGACGAAGAGGACGATATCGATCCGGAAGAGATGGATGAGGAACTGACACTGGAAGAGATGGATGATGTTCCTGATATGGATGAGCTTTCCGGAGAAGCGGAAGTTTCGGAAGAAGAATCTGTTGATTCAGCAGAAGATATGGAAGAAACGGAAGGTTCGGAAGAACAGTCTGAGGACATCGAAGAATAAATCAAATACGAATCAATAAAACTGAGGGGCTGTTGCATTCTGCGACAGCCCCATTCTGTTGGTTTGTCAGGAGGAGTGCTTCTGCTCCTTCAGATCTCTGACCAGTTTTTTCAGTGACATATCTTCTGAAAGCTGATCGGAAACACCTGCCAGATCATCGTCATCCGGATAATGCGGATAATCTGCCGGAGTACCGGAGGGGCGGCCGGGATTCTGTCCATACATCATCTGGTCATATCCGGGCTGGCGATACTGCTGCCCATAATACGGCTGGCTGCCATATGGGTTTGTATTTCGCGGATCCGGACTGCCGTACGGCTGATGCGGGGGCTGTCCGTATGGCTGCTGTTGCTGCTGCCCGTAGGACGGCTGCTGTCCATACGGCTGACGGCTGAACGGCTGCTGCCCGTATGGCTGCTGTCTGTATTGCGGATAATCATAGCCCTGCTGACGGTTTTCCTGCTGCCTGTACTGTGGCTGACTGTAAGCAAATGAATCCTGCTGCGGCGGGATAGAGGAGACGGGATTGTCACCAGAAGCTGCAGCAGCCTTTTTCTTTTTGCGGGTGAAGGGACGGAAAATCGTCTTCCGTCCGGTCCAGCCGATAATGCGCACAACAATGATTCCGAAGAATATACCGATAGAATCGATCAGTACATCACGCTTTGAAGGAGAGCGCCCTGCAATGTACGACTGGTGGTATTCATCCCCGCAGGCAAAAGCCACACAGAAGAGACCGGCTACCACCATGAGCAGGATTCCGCGAAGTCCGTAGACGTACAGCGGGAAAGCTACGGCAACTGCAAGAGCAAAGTATTCTGTCATATGAGCAATCTTTCGGATTGCTCCGTGAAAACGCGTGGCAATACTGTCAATTTCCCAGGGTTCAAAATCCGCCCCCAGGAGATCACCGCCTGTTTCCACAATTTCATAACTGATCTTATAGCTGAGCTGAGAGGAAGTGACTCCATCCTGAGCAGAAAATGAGTAGATCAGATACATCATCAGGATAGCGGGCAGAAAGGAAAATGGTTTCAGAAATTTCATGATAAACCTCACTTTCACTTGTTATTTCCTATTATAATGTGTCAAAGTTGTCTGTTTCAGAATATCCGTTATTGTATCATCACTGAAATTGTCTTGTCCAGTGATTTAAGAAATTAATAAGAGAAAATGAGATGGTTGCTGAATAACTGCCGGAAAATCGGTAAAAAACGGCTTGACAAGAAGAATACGTCCCGTTATAATGAGAAAGTGCGTGATTACGTATTGTTTTTTTGCGCATAATTCTCAGCAACCACATGAGTGAAGAACTCAGGTCAGGTTTTCCGCAGAAATGGAATGCCCGACTGCACCCGTGACAATCACGGCGTGCTTCATACAAATCAGGAGGTGAAAGAGTAATGCCAACATTTAATCAGTTAGTAAGAAAAGGCAGACAGACATCAGTAAAGAAATCTACTGCACCGGCTCTCCAGAAAGGATTTAACTCCTTAAGAAAGAAAACTACAAACGCATCTTCTCCGCAGAAGAGAGGAGTTTGTACAGCAGTTAAGACAGCTACACCGAAGAAGCCGAACTCAGCTCTCAGAAAGATTGCCAGAGTACGTCTGTCAAACGGAATCGAAGTAACAAGCTACATCCCGGGTGAAGGACACAACCTTCAGGAGCACAGCGTTGTACTGATCCGCGGCGGCAGGGTAAAGGACCTTCCGGGTACCAGATACCATATCGTCAGAGGTACACTTG
>JAXEBU010000139.1:0-12661 GCA_034093895.1 Candidatus Choladocola sp.
CCTCCATTGCACTGAGGATCTGCGCTCCCGTCAGTTCATCCCACGGCGTAGTAATAATTGTGGCATTCGGATTCTTTTCCCGGATCATCTCTGCAGCTTTCATCTGCTTTTCTTCCGACAGCTTCTGTGTTCTGCTCAAAATAACTGTGGCTGCGCTCTCAATCTGATTATTGTAGAACTCACCAAAATTCTTCATATACATTTTAATCTTGGAGGCATCCGCTACTGTAGTCAGCGCATTCAGCACAAGCCCTGCCTCCTCTGACGCATCCTCCACCGCTTTTCTTACGTCTGACAGTTTTCCCACTCCGGACGGTTCGATAATAATGCGGTCCGGTGAAAATTTCTCCGTTACTTCTTTCAGCGCCTTGCCGAAATCACCTACCAGAGAGCAGCAGATACAGCCGGAATTCATCTCTGTAATATTAATACCGGCGTCTTTCAGGAATCCGCCGTCAATTCCGATCTCCCCGAACTCATTTTCAATCAGAACAATCTTCTGTCCTTCAAAGACATCCTGAATCAGTTTTTTGATCAGCGTTGTCTTACCTGCTCCCAGAAAGCCTGAAATAATGTCTACTTTAGTCATCATAATCCTTCTTTCTACTAATGTGTTTCTCTGCTATTTTTACCCATCAGACTGTATAGTACACCAAAATTGCAAGGTTTGCAACTTACAGTTCAATCATCCGTTCAAACACGCGAACCGCTTTTACGTATTTGTCGAGACTCACACATTCATCCGGTTTGTGTGCCATGGAGGGCTCGCCGGGCCCGAACAGCAGGATCTGCGCATCCGGGAGATCTGCCGCTATCACAGAAGCATCTGTAAAGAAATTAATTCCCACCGGCTCCGGCGCAATATTTTCTTCAGAAAGACACTGTTCCATTTTCCGCGTAAGCACTGCATTCCGATCAATCTCAATGGCACGCCGGTTATTTCTGAGCCGGATTTCCACCTGAAGATTTCCGGAAACGGATTCCACTTCCTCACGGATCAGCTGAAGCACTTTTTCCTGCACCATCTGTGCCGTCACACCCGGTGTGACACGGATATCCATCAGAACCGTACACGTCTCCGGAATCATATTCGGCGCCGTTCCGCCGGAAATCTGTGTCACGTTGGCCGTGGAGCTGCCAAGCAGCGGATGGGAGAAAGTTTCCACCCACGCTTTCAGCCGATGTACAATCTGCCATCCGTGCTCCACCGCACTGCAGCCCTGTTCCGGATACGCTCCGTGGCTTGTTTTCCCGTGAATCTGCAGCTCCAGCCAGATACAGCCCTTCTGTGCCATACCCAGCTTCAGCCCCGTCGGTTCTCCGATCAGAATCCTGCGGCAGCTGCCGATCTGATTTCTGCTGCGAACCAGCTCTGCTCCCAGTCCGCCCTTTTCCTCATCGCACGTTCCGATAAAAAGAATCGGATGAGGCGTTCTGTTTCCCGATCTCCTGTGCGCACACAGTGCATAAACCATTGCGCAAAGCCCGCTTTTCATATCGCTGGCACCTCTTCCGTACAGCATCTTTCCCGCCGCGTCAGTCACCGGCTCGGCAGGATTCGTATGCCAGTCTGTCAGCGAACCATAGGGAACCGTGTCCAGATGGCCGTTCCAGATCTCCATCTCCGAAGTATCCTCTCCCTCCAGAAATGCCGTTACATTGGCATGTGTATCGTCAATACGGTCCACCCTGGCCGGGATTCCCGCATCTTCAAAATATCCGCACAGATATTCCGCCACCTTCCCCTCGTCATCCCGTCCGTTTACACTGGGAATGGCCATAACCTCCTGCAGTAACTGTATCATTTCCCGTTCTTCCATATCCAAACACCTCCATAACAAAATGAGGAGCTGTCGCAGAATACTTCCGGAGAGATCTCTGTATCCCTTCCCGTGTATTATGCGGCAGCCCCGTCTTCCGTCCTCTTATTTCTGATTACGGCTGATCACCGTTTTGCGTTCTACCAGTTCCGGTTCAAAAATAATGCGCTCTTCCTTGCTCTTGAACCCCACTTCTTTATTGATAATCTTGCGGGCAGCCATACGGCCAAGCTGTTCCGTCGGCTGTTTGATTGTCGTCAGAGGAACGCTGAGGAACTGATCCACAAAGATATCATCATATCCGATCACTGATATATCCTCCGGAATACGGAGTCCCCGCTCCTGCAGCCGTTTCATGGCACCGATTGCCATCATGTCATTAAAGCTGAAAACCGCATCTGCATTCAGATTCCTGTCCAGCAGTACATCTGCCGCCTGCTCGCCGCTCTCATACGTATACTTTCCTTCCACAATAAGTCCGGGATTGTACGGTATCCCGTACTCCTGCAGTGCACGGATGTAGCCTTCCAGACGCTGCTGAGAGTCGATCAGATTGGACGGCCCCGTTACGCAGGCAATCCTCCGGTGTCCCAGCTTCAGCAGATAACTGACTGCCTGATATCCTCCGCTCACATGATCCACACAGACAATTCCGCCGTTTTTCGTCTCAATATACCGGTCAACCAGCATATACGGAATGTGTTCATGGCGCATAAAATCAATACATTCCTGTACCATCTCCGTCGTGGACTCAGAAGCCATACCGAAAATAATCCCGCTGACTCCCTTATCCGCCAGCATTTTCAGATTCTCCATATCTCTGGAATGTTTATCGTTGGAATTGCAGAGAATGACATTCCAGTTGTACTTCTGACATTCATCCTCCACACCTTTTGCCAGAGAAGAAAAGAATCCGTTCCGGATATCGGAAATCGCCAGACCGATCGTATCGGTAAATCCTTTTACCAGACTGACCGCCACCAGATTCGGGCGGTAATTCAGTCTCTCGGCAGTCTCCACAATCAGCTTTCTGTTCTCCTGTGATACGCGGCAGGGTTTGTTGTTCAGCACCTGCGATACGATTGTAATTGACAGATTCGTCGCATCAGCGACCTGTTTCAGAGTGGTTCTCACGGCACTCCCCTCAGAATATTATCGCACTAAGTAATCGATCATATTTTTAAACAATATGTCGTAGCATTTCCAGTTACAAAATTCAGGCGGTGCCCAGTGCGGCGCACAGTCGGTGGAAAAAATTCCGCTTCTTCCTTTTCCGTAATCCGCGAATGCGATGAACGGATCCCCACAGATTTCCACAACCAGCTCTGCCTCCGGTTTCAGCACACTTGTATTATATCCTAACACATCCGGCCACTCTTTTTCAATACCTTTCAGTATTGGATGATCCGGATTTTTCACAACCGGTGTCACGCCTTCGCAGTGCTCCATACGGTCATCGTACGGGTATAACTGAACCGGAAGTACGTCCTGTACCTTTGTGTGGCACCACTTGCCCTGACCGCCGATTCCCGAGAATGTCATGTAGCCGCCGACCATCAGAAGGGAGCCGCCCTGCAGCACATACTCCTTCAGCAGATTGCAGCGATTCGGCATTTTCACGCTGGCTGCAAAGGTCTGAGGCGGAATCTGCAGCGTATCCGCTCCGATATCGGAAAGAATAATGCATGCATACTCCTGCAGCTCTTCCAGCGTAAACGGAAACTTTTCTGCCGCTTCATGGTTGGGAAGGTATGTCAGTTCATAGCCTGCCTTCTCAATTGCCTTGTCAATCCAGCCAAGGCCTGTCTCATACTTTGAGGAATAGAAGCTGTTGAAGCCCTTAACCTCCATCATCGTTGCTGACCAGGATTCGCCCGCCAACAGAACTTTCTTACTCATCATTTTCTCCTCCTTTACACCACTGCAGAATCAACGACGCATAAATTAATATGGATTCCAGGTAAGCAGCAATCTCCACGTATTCATTTACTGCGTGGCACTGCTCCAGATTACCGGGACCAAACTGAATGGTAGGACAGCCGCCGATCGTCCGCCAGATACGGGAATCGCAGCCTGCCGGAGAACCTACCGTCTTCACCGGACGGTCCATTGCCTTTTCGTAAGCTTTCCGGAAGCTCTCCGGGAACGGCGCAGCCTGCTCCATCTCAAAAGAACCGCCTGCCTGGTAAACCGTAATTTCCGGCTGGTGTTCTCTCATCCACAAATCACTTTCCGCGGTTCTGCGCAGCGTTCCTGTCACTTCCTCCACCACCTGCTCATAACTCATCACCTGCGGCAGATAATGTACACACATCTGGAATGTGCATTCTCCCGCTACCGTAGAGCCGGCCGTTCCCCCTTCTATCACACCTACATTTAAATTGGGGGCCGGCAGCAGCGGATGTTTGTAAGTCAGCAGCCACCGGTGCTCCAGCTCATCCAGCTCACGAATCAGCTTCCAGGATTTTTCGATGGCACTGACACCCTTCCATTTTGCTCCGGAATGATTGGATTTTCCGGTCACTTTCACTTTAAAAAATACGAAACCCATATGGGCAAGAATCAGTTCGTCACTGGTTCCCTCACAGACTACTACGCCATCGGCCCGCTGGCCGCCCATAGCTGCCACCATGGAACCATTTCCGCCGCCCTCTTCATCACATACAGAAGTGATGATCACATCACCGGGAAGCTCATACCCCGCATCCTGCAGAAGCTTTACCGCCATCACACCTGCCATAAGCCCTGCCTTCATGTCCGCACTTCCCAGACCGTACAGCTTACCATCCTCAATCGTCGGCTGATGGGGCGGATATTTCCACAAAGATACATCACCGGAAGGCATCGTATCCATATGTCCGTTAAACATCAGGCTTTTTCCGCCTTTTCCGGCAAATCTGGCGTACAGGTTCCACCGATTATCATAATTATGTCCCGGATTTCCTTCATGATATTTTTCCAGGCACTCCTGAATGCACTCCTCTGTCATGGGATCTCTCACCACCGTTGCCCCCATGGACAGACAAAGGCGCTCCAGATACTCCTGCCCTTTTTCTTCCAGACCGCCGTCGATGCCGTGCCCCAAATCATGGGTGTCAATGGCTACGAGGTCTTTCAGATATCCGATATACTCATCCTTTTTCTCTTCCAGCAACTGCTTCAGCCGCTCCATGACCATTCCTCCTAACCGCTGCCCGAACGAACTGTCAGGCCCTCACTATTTACTCAATATCCGGCAGCACGCCTGTATCTCAGCTGTTCCCTCACATTTACCGGTACAGGCGGATCCCTTCTTCAATAATATCCCAGAATTTTTCCACATCGATATCAACTGCCAGCTTACAGTTGGGTTCCCTCTTGAGATAATTGAAATAATCACAGTTTGTTCTCCCGTAGCTCTGCTCGCTGCGGATATCGATCTGTGCAAATACATCTCTTGTTGTCAGCAGCTCCGGACAGATCAGGGACGCTACTGTCACAGGGTCATGCAGCGGTCCGCCCTCCCAGCCGAAAACTGCTTTCTGGCTCCTGTTGAAGAACCGCATCAGATCTGCAAACAGAGAAGCTGCGGGAGTGCCGATTTTTTCCATGCGGTCCACAATCTCCGGATAGCAGAGCACCTTTCTGGTCACATCCAGACCAACCATTGTCAGCGGCCTGCCGCTGGTGAATACCACATGAGCTGCATCAGCATCGGCATAAATATTGAATTCCGCCGCCGGTGTCACATTACCCAGCTGATAGCTTCCTCCCATCAGCACAATCCCCTGGATTTTCGGCACAATATCGGGGGCCAGACGCATGGCCATGCCGATATTGGTCAGCGGTCCTGTGGGCACCAGAATAATATCTCCGTCAGATTTACGGAGCGTATCGATCAGATACAGCACCGCATGCATATCTTCTGCTTTTCTTGTCAGCGGAGCAAATTTGGGACCATCCAGCCCTGTTTCTCCGTGAATGTCCCCCGCCACCACCTGCTTGTCCCGGATCATCGGAACACTGCAGCCTGCGTATACCGGCACATCCAGTCCGAGATACTGGCAGACATTCAGCGCATTTATCACCGTTTTTTCCAGTGTCTGATTTCCTGCCACCACCGTAATTCCCAGCAGCTCCAGTTTTGGATTCTTTCCGGCCAGCAGAATATTTATGGCATCATCATGGCCCGGATCACAATCCAGAATAATTTTTTGTTTTCCCATTCCGTTATCTCCTTATGCTTCATGAGCAGAAACAAGAGAACTCTTTCTCCTGGTTTCAGCCTTTTTCTTAGAAATCATAGTGATTGCCAGTACGACTACCGTTACCACATACGGCATCAGCAATACAAACTGAGAGGGCAGACCGTACGCCTGCAGTCTGTTTCCGATCGAATCGGCAAAACCGAATACAAGACATCCGACTGCTGTCAGTGCCGGATTTGCACCGCCAAAATACATGGCAGCAACACCCATGAAACCACGGTTACTTGTCATATTTTCCGTAAACATGGCACTGTAGCCCAGAGACAGATGCGCACCTGCCATACCGCCGATTAAACCGGAAATCAGAATCGCCTGATACTTCATTCCGACCACATTGATGCCGGCCGTCTGCGCAGCCATGGGGAACCGTCCGACAGCACGCAGCCGCAGTCCCCATTTTGTTTTATAAAACAGGAACGTAATTGCAATTACCAGGACGATGACCAGCCACTCCGTAATACGCCAGTCATTCAGCAGCTCTCCCAGCACCGGAACGTTTTCCAGAAAAGCCAGGTGGATCTTCGGGATCTGTTTAATTCCCGGGTCAGAGAAAGTTCCGCTGGAGCCAAGCACTACGTTCAGGATAAACTTCGTGATGGCCAGTGCAAACATATTGATTCCCATACCGATGGCACATATTTCAGCGTTGTATTTTATATGGCCCACTGCCATAATACCTGCAATAAGAAGTCCGGCCAGCATGGCAGCCAGCACACCGATGATCCAGGAGCCGGTGAAAAAGCTCACCGCAACAGCAACGCAGGCTCCCGTCAGCATGATACCTTCTGTACCGATGTTCAGAATATCGGCCTGCTGCGTAATGGCCGCGCACAATGCTGCATAAATAATAGGTGTTGCAGACCGGAAAGTTGCCTGAAGCAGAGACAGATTAAAAATATTTTCAAACTTCATGATTCCGCCTCCTTCTTTGCTTTTTTCTTCCTGGAGCCGTTAAACTGGAACAGAAGCTCCATGGTGGCAATTACAATGAATACTGCCGTAATCATATCAATTACAGATTTCGGAACACCTGTACTCTGCTGCATACCCATAGCACCGGATTTCAGCACGGCCAGGAAAAATGCCATAAACGGCGTGAACAGCGGGTTGCTCTTTACAATCAGTGCAGCCAGCATACCGTTGGAGCCAAGTCCGTTTGCAAAGTTATTCAGGAAGTATCCGTGTACTCCGAGAACCTCAATACATCCGGCCAGTCCGCCCAGCGCACCGCTGACCATCATCGTCTGAATCATTACCTTTTTCGGATCAATACCTGCGTACTCCGCATGCATGGGATTGGTTCCCACTGTTTTTACCCGGTATCCCCAGGTAGTCTTATTTAAGGCAAACATCAGCAGCAATACAGCGACAATTGCGATAAACAATCCCACATTCACACTGCTGGGTTTCATAAACTGATATAATCTGACCGTAACATTTTCCGACTGTGCGTTGGCAACGCCGGCACTCATCGGTCCGCTCACCAGATAAGAAGTGATATACAGTGCTACCGTATTCATCAGAATTGTTACACAGACTTCATTTACTTTGTAATATGCCTTTAATGCTGCAGGAATCCACGCCCAGAGCGCTGACACCAGCATTGCACCTGCAAAACATGCCAGATACAGAACAGGTTTGGGCAGGAAGGTCCAGTTGACACCGATATAGGCAGCCGTAATACCGCCCAGGAACACTTCACCTTCCACACCGACATTAAAGGCTCCGCCCTTTGCTGCCACTACGAACGCCATACTCGTCAGAAGCAGAGGCGTGAAGCTGGCAAGTGTGGTTCCGAAACTCAGCTTGGAAGAAAACGCACCGCGAAACAGTGCTGCATAAGCCGCAAACGGATTTTCACCAATGCATACGATGAAAATTCCGCCGATAAACAGTGCCAGCAGCATGGTCAGCAGAATTTTCCGTAAACTTTTCAATGTCTCATTCATGGTGTTCCTCCTTTCCCGCCGAACCACTCATCATCAGAAGTCCCAGTTTTTCTTCGTCGGCTTCCTCCGCGCGCATGCTTCCGGTAATCTGACCTTCAAACATAACTACAATGCGATCCGATAATGACAGAATCTCTTCCAGATCGGCACTGATCAGCAGTACGCCAAGCCCTTTTGATTTTACATCCTGAATAATGCTTCGGATTGACTCAATCGCACCGATATCCACACCGCGGGTAGGCTGAGAGGCGATCAGGAGCTTGCCTCCCATGGAAACCTCCCTGGCCACTACCACCTTCTGCGCATTTCCTCCGGACAGAGAGCTGGTGGGCAGATTTGCGGACGCCGGACGGATGTCAAATTTCTCAATCAGCTTTTCCGTATATTCCTCTGCCGCTTTCCTGTTATTGATGATCCCGTTTGCAAATGGTTTGTCCCCATGCTGCACCACAATAATATTGTCTGCAATGGACAGGCTGCGGTTCAGCCCTCTCGTATTTCTGTCCTCCGGAATATGGGTCATCCCCGCCTTCCGGATCTTTTTCACAGACAGGTTGGTAATATCTTTTCCGTCCAGCACGACTTTCCCTTTTTCCACCCTGCGCAGCCCGGTGATCGCCTCAATCAGCTCACTCTGGCCGTTTCCGTCAATACCTGCAACGCCCACAATTTCACCGGCTTTTACATCCAGAGAGATTCCCCGGATTTTGGAAATTTCCTTTTCCCCGGAAGTCCACAGGTTTTCCACCTGCAGTACAGGTTTTCCTACATGGGCTTCTGTCTTTTCGATGTTCAGGAACACTTCACGGCCAATCATCATACGGGCCAGTTCCGCCTGAGATGTATTCTTTTTCTCAACGGTACCCATATATTCCCCCTGCCGCATTACACTGATGCGGTCAGAAATCTCCATAACCTCGTTCAGCTTATGAGAAATAAATACAATAGATTTTCCGTCTTTTTTCAGATTTTCAAGAATTTCAAACAGTCTCCGGGTCTCCTGCGGTGTCAGAACTGCCGTAGGCTCATCCAGAATAATGACATTTGCTCCACGTGTCAGAATTTTAATTATTTCCACTCTCTGAGCTTCCCCCACAGAAATCTGACTGATTTTCTTATTCAGCTGTATATCCATTCCATACTGCTCTATGTACTTCTGGACATTCTTTCGCGCACTGTCAAAATCAATTTTGATTCCTTTTACCGGTTCAAAACCCAGGATAATATTTTCCAGAACAGTCAACTCATTCACCAGCATAAACTCCTGGTGCACCATACCGATTCCTTTTTCGATCGCAAGTTTGGGGTTGATCTTCCTGATCTGCTCCCCGTTGATTCTCACTTCACCGCCGTCAAAGTCATACATACCGTACAGAAGCTTCATCATGGTAGATTTTCCGGCGCCGTTTTCGCCGATCAGAGAGTGAACTTCTCCCTTCTTCAGCGTCATTTCCCCATTTTTCACTGCATGTACGTCACCGAAGCTTTTCTGTATTTTATGCATTTCAATTACATACTCACTCAATTTTTCACCTTCTTTTTACAGCATTCTCATGGCCAGGCGGGTTTCACCCGTTTCAAACAGAATATTTCCGAACAGCTGCTATAAAACACGGGCACCCCTTGCCCTTGGTACTGCAATATGGGTGCCCGTATGTGACATTCCGGCTATAAAAGCCTTATTCCCTGTTCATTATTTCTGAGGACCAAATCCTTCATAATTATCAACAACGATTTCGCCGGAAGTGATCTTCTCAGCCAGTTCATTTACCTTCTCTTCGATCTCAGTCGGGAACTTGTCGCCCAGAGCTTCCTTCATAACGCTGAAGTCTGTCAGGCTGACACCCTCATCTGCTACGGTCAGGTAAGAAGTTGTGCCGCCCTCAAAGGTTCCGTTTACTACAGACTCGATTACCATGTAGCAGGCAGTGTCCACACGTTTTACCATGGAAGTAAGCACGTGTCCCGGCTGGTCTCCATCCTGATTCAGGTCAACGCCGATCGCATATTTGTCTGCTTCTTTTGCGCCTTCCAGAATACCTGTACCTGTACCGGAAGCAACGTTCATAACGATATCTGCACCCTGGTCATACTGTGCCAGAGTCAGCTCTTTTCCTTTCAGAGGATCGTTCCAGGTGCCTGCGAAAGACTGAAGAACTGTGATGTCAGGATTAATGTATTTTGCTCCCTGCTCATAACCTACAAAGAAGTCATGCAGAACCGGGATATCCATTCCGCCTACCCAGCCGATGATGGCATCTTCATTTACGTTCGGGATATCGGTGCATTCTGTAAACATAGCTGCTGCTGCGCCTGCCAGGAAAGATCCCTGATTCTGCGCAAAGCTTACAGATACGATATTGTCGCCTTCAACAGTTGTGTCGATAATAGCGAATTTTACATCAGGATAGCTGGAGCAGTACTCTTTCATGTACTCTTCGAAATTGGAAGAAGAACAGATAATCAGATCATATCCCTCTTCGCAGCATGCCAGCAGATTTGCTTTCCACTCTTCTGCTGTGGTTCCTTCCAGGCTCTTCAGCTCAATGCCGAAGTCTTCCTGTGCTTTTGTAGCACCTGCATTACAGGAATCATTGTAGCTCTTGTCACCCAGATTACCGGAGTAAACAACTGCTACTCTGATGTCGCTGCCATCCTCGGCCATAGCCACAGTCCCCAGGCTAAGGCACATAGCGGAAACAAGTAACGCGCTCATGATTTTCTTTTTCATACTTTAATCCTCTCTTTCTTTTTCATATTTGTTCTCAGTTTTTTATATTAAGAGACACCTGGATGCCTGCCTAATATCGTTATTAACAATATAAATACCTGCCGCATACATTCGTCACGGAAAATTTTCATCCGATCCATATTGGCCTGATTTATCGGGCCCGGAAGATGAAACGTTTTATCTGAAAGGAAATTTAAAAGGCGCTGCTCTTCGCGTCGCCCTTCTGAAACAGTCTGAGAAAATCTGCAGTTCTTTTCTCCTAATGATGATTATATATTTGCCGGAACATCCTGTCAATATATTTTTTGATATATTGTATATATTTTTACAATGTTCCGCTCAAAAATTGGTTATATTCATCAGCCCCGGGTATGGGCTTCCTGTTTTTATTTATAAAAAATATTTAATTTTTCTTTTGTTTTATTGCTTTTTTGTACATTTCCTTCGTTTCCTCTGCACGCGAGTGCGCATCATCGCGGAGCGTGTTTATCGTATAGGAAACGAAGTTTCCTATACGATAACAAAAGCAGGCAAGCCTGCTTTTGTTTGTCTGACACATTTCTGTTTTATTCCTCTATGTGAACTGATACAGCGCAGCTCCTTTATCCCCTTCGATCATACCCGCAATTGAGATAAGTGCTGCGGAACATACCCGCACAATCCACTGGCAGTCTCCCTTCAGTGTATGTGATGTTCCCATATACTCCAGATGACTCTTTGCAATATAACTCATCAGTTCCTGCGGCGTTTCAATTTTTTCCGCCTGTCTCCACTGGAAAACAAACTGTGCTTTTGCTTCCTGACTTCTGACGTATTCCCGGATCAGGTACTTCAGATCCCGCTCATAAAGGCAGTGATCCTTCAGATTCCCATCATAGGAACTGTTATGCGGAAATGTGAAGAAATCAGCAATATAGTGAATAATCATGCCTATCTTTCTCCACAGTACTCTCGCATTGTAATTTCCTTTTCTTCCTTTTTCCACTGCAGAACGGACATCCTCTCCCAGCTTCTCAAACGCAACCGAAATCTCATGGGGATTTCTCACCATATTCGGATTGAGATCCGGAAGTACCGCTCCAAGATAGAACGCTTTTTTATGTAAAGCCAGTTCTTCCAGCTTCATCTCTCTCACCAGATATCCGGAAAGGGATATATGCGATTTTTTTCTCATGATACGCCTCCAACAATACTGTTCTGGTCACCATGAAGTATTTTACTGCTTTTGTGTTTTCTATGCAAGATAATTTATGTAAACTTTTTGCAAAATATCTGGCAGTCCTTCCGGATTTTCCCTTTAACGTGTTGCAATCTCCGCAATATTGACGAGGGAAAGCTGATTGATATTATTATTCTCAAGGCTGGTAATCAGCGCATTCGCCGTATCGAGTGACGTAAGCACATTGACACCCGTCTCGATGGCGTTTCGCCTGATCAGGAATCCGTCTTTTGAATGACCTACGCCCTGAGACGGTGTATCAATGATCAGGTCGATCTCGTGGCCGAGAATCAGGTCAAGAATATTCGGGGATTCCTGTTCTATCTTACGGGTCATACGCACCTGAATATCTGCTTCCATCAGTGCTCTCGCCGTTCCTTTTGTAGCAAAAATATTATAGCCAAGCGCTTCAAAACGTTTCGCGATGTCTACCGCATCCACTTTGTCGGCATCGCGCACCGTCATAATCATGTTTCTGTGCTTCGGAAGATTGATTCCTGCTCCGAGGAACGCTTTATACAGAGCTTCATCGAAAGTCGACGCGATTCCGAGGCATTCTCCGGTTGATTTCATTTCCGGTCCAAGGCTGATATCAGCGCCGCGGATTTTTTCGAAAGAGAATACCGGCATCTTGATTGCAAAATATTTTGCCTCCGGCTGAAGTCCCGGTGTATAGCCCATATCTCTCAATTTGT
>JAXEBU010000140.1:0-18900 GCA_034093895.1 Candidatus Choladocola sp.
CTGCCCCTACAATAATCAGCAGTGTAATAATAATCGCAACAAGACCTAAGTTCATGTATCCAGCCCCTTTCCTTTGCCGTAAAAATAAGGGCATACCCTGTTCGAGTATGCCCTTTTGCACAACATAATTCTATTATAGTAATTGTAATTACAGCATTTTTGCCCTTGTATCAGCCAGCGCCTCATCCATACGGCTGATTACATCTGCGATATCCTGTTCGGAAATCACTGCTGTCGGCTCAAAACGAATCGTCTTTGCATTTACGAGAGTTCCTGCTGTCATTACGCCTCTTGCAAACAGACCCTTGGAAGTCTCATAGCCCAGCTCACAGCTCTGGAATTCAACTGCCAGCATCAGACCGGTTCCGCGTACTTCCATGATAATATCCGGATACTTTTCTGCAAGTTTCTGCAGACCGCCCTTGAGGATCTCCCCTTTTGCCTTGCAGACACCCGGGATGTCATGCTCCAGCATATATTTGATGGTCGCAATTGCAGCTGCACAGCAAAGCGGGTTTCCGCCGAAGGTTGGTGAACCAAGCAGCCACGGATTGTCGATCAGATCCTGTGTCCACATTTTCGGTGAGCAGATAATTCCGGTGATCGGAAGAATGCCGCCGCCAAAGGCTTTACCAAAGGTCATGATATCCGGTGCAACGCCCTCTGCCTCACATCTCCACATAGTACCGGTACGTCCCATACCTGTCTGGATTTCATCGAAGATCAAAGCAACACCTGTCTCATCACAGATTTCCCGTACTTCTTTCAGATATCCTGCCGGCGGGATAATTACGCCTGCCTCACCCTGGATCGGCTCAAGGATGACTGCCGCAACCTTCTCTCCTACCGCCTGCAGATTCCTGATCGCTTTACGCATGTCTTCCGCAACTCCGTACTGTACATGCTGTACCTGCTGCACCATCGGAGTATAGGGAACACGGTAGGTTCCTTTACCACCCATGGAGACAGCACCCATGGATTTGCCGTGGAAAGCACCGACTGTGGAAATATACCATCTTCCGCCGGTAGCGATTCTTGCCAGCTTCAGCGCCATCTCAACTGCTTCCGCTCCGCCGTTGGTGAAAAAGCACTGCTGCAGATCACCCGGTGTAATGTCAGCCATTGCCTTTGCCAGATATCCTCTCAGCGGATCCAGCAGTTCCTGAGAATGAAGTGCCTGATGATCCAGCTGTGCCTTCACTACATCCATGATCTCCGGATTTCTGTGTCCGCAGGTATAAATACCGAAACCGCCCAGGCAGTCGATAAATTTCTCATCGTTAAGTCCGTAGCAGTAAGCCCCTTCATCATACCATTCCAGAACAGCGCCGTTTTCTGAATCAGAAGATACGGATTTTCTGTATTTCAGCCAGCCCGGACTTACATAATTATCAAAATAATTCAGGGTATCACTGACCATCTGTTTTTTCTCTTCCGGTGTAATATCCTTTGTATCCTTCTTAATCAAACCGATGACTTTGTCCAGATCCGCAATTACCTGTTTCTTATCTGCCATTTTATCTACCTCTCTTTTCCCATGCTGCTTACAAATAAAAGGCATATGAATTCTGATTCATACGCCTTCGTATTATTCGCTGCCTGCTCACTTGTTGCATATATTTTATCATCAGGCACAGAAAACCGAAATACTTTCTTTTTCGTATTTTTCTTCCATATCTTCTTTTTTTCAGGTATTTTATACTTCTGTTTCTTGATTTTATACTCAAAACAGAGTATATTAGAACAAAAGCAGGCAAGCCTGCCATCAGCTCCCCGTTCCCCTCACTCATGAGGAGCCTGACTGCTTTTGCGCGCCGGGCGTGGCCAGCTCTGCTGACATTTTCTCTGCACGCGAGTGCGCATCTTCGCGGAGCGTTTTTATCTGAAAGGACTGATTTCATGGAACGCAATGACATTATGATGCTGAACAACATTATCTACCATCTCTATGATTCGGACAATTTTCTTCTGACCCGGAAAAAACTTTTAAGCCAGCTGAGGCTGTTGATTCCCTTTTCCTACAGCAGCATCCTGCTCTCCGATCTGGATCCGATCCGACCCTGCCTGACAGATCCCGTCTGCCTTCCGGAGGAATTCCTTTCCGTCGAAGAAAAATATATGAAAATCGCAGCCAAGGATCATACCCAGTGGACGATGGAATCCGGTTATGCAGTCGTAATGTGTGAAAGCAAAGTACTGCCGGACCACAAACGGCTCTCTACGCCCATTTATCAGGAATGTTACCGTCAGTATCAGATCTATGACACGCTGCAGGCCAATATCACATACAACAACACCTTTCTTGGTGTACTGACACTTTACCGTACCCGTCAGGACGGCGCTTTTACGGATGACGATATTTCCAATCTGCGGCTGATCGGTTACCATCTGAACCGGCTCTTTTACCGTACCATGACTCATCCGGACGCTTCCGATGACATCACCGCCCGGATGGAGCTTCTTCAGGAACAGTATGCACTCACCGGAAGAGAAACAGAGATTCTTTCCCTCCTTCTGGAAGGACTGCCGGAGTCCAATATCAGCGGCAGACTGGGAATCACCGTAGCAACACTGAAAAAACACATGCAGCATATTTACCGTAAGCTGGGCATTTCCACCCGATGGGAACTGCTCCGGTATAAAAACGGGTGATTCTGACCTCTGAAGAAAAAATAATGCCATTCGGAACCTTTCGCTCCAAACAGCATTATCTTTTTTTCTGTTGTTCTTATTGTCTTCGTAATTTTACTTTACTTCCACAAGCTCGATTCTGAAATTCAGTTCTTTTCCGGCCATTTCATGGTTTGCATCAAGCGTGATCGTGCTGTCATCTTTTGCTGTGACTTTAACAGGAAATGGCTGTCCCATCGCATTTGACAGATAAACCTGCTGGCCGACTTCCAGTCCCTCCGAACCCGGGAGCTGGGCGATCTCAAAGGTCATCACTGCATTGGGATCCGGCATACCGTAAGCTTCCTCCGGCATCAGGTGAATGTCTGTAATCTGTCCCACTTCCATATCAGCAACAGCAGCATCAAAACCCCTGATCATCATACCGGCTCCGCATACGAATTCCAGTGGTTCTCCCCGATCATAGGAAGAATCAAACTGAGCTCCGTCGTTGAAGGTGCCCTTATAATGTACCCTGCATGTTTTTCCCACATTTTTCCCTTCCAGTGTCGTATGGCTGCCGCAGCCACCGCAGGAATGGCCTTCCCCATGTCCGCCGCATCCATGTTCTCCACAGGAATGTCCCTCTTCATGATCGTGGTGATGACAGTTCACACCTGTTGAGATCAGTTCTCCTCTCAGGTAAGTCTCCACAACTTCATCCGTATTTCCTTCTGCCCCTGCAACCACTTCAATTCCAGCCTCTGCAAGTGCAGTCTGTGCACCACCGCCAATTCCTCCACAAATCAGGACGTCGATCCCTTCTCCTGCCAGAAGACCTGCAAGTGCCCCATGACCGACACCGTTTGATCCGATGACTTTGGCGGAAACCACTTTTTTATCTTCTGCTTCATATACTTTAAAATACTCTGTCCTTCCAAAATGCTGGAACACTTCTCCATTGTCATAAGTTACAGCGATTCTCATATTCCTTTCCTCCAAACAGTTTTTTCTGATTTATCTTATCATAGATCCTTACTGTTCTTCAAGCAGTTTGGCAAAAGCAATATCAAAGACAGTACAAACCACTCCTATACTCCATAGTAACGCTTAATTGCATTTGCAACATATTCTGAACAGCCTGCTCCAAACTGACTGTCGGTAATCTCTGCCAGTTTTGAGTTCTGCAGATATTCTTTTGATAAATCAAGCAGAATATTTCTTGCATTATCAAGTGCGAACATTTTTTTGTAATTTTCCGCAAGCAGTTCTACGGCAGACCGTTCCATCTCCATATTGCCGCATTCTTTTACAGACATAAACAGTTTGTAGATTTTCGCATTTTCGTCCTGTTCCTGCTTTATTTCCTCAGCATCTCCGGTTGACTGCATAATAGCGTCCATTGCCTTTTCTTTGCTTCCATACCATTTTATTAAATCTGCCACAGCCTGTTCATTTGCAAAACCGGATGATAAATAATCCTGATATTTCTCCAGGCTTCCATACTTTTTCACCTGTTCATCAATACTCTCTTTCGACATACATTCTAACGTATGACTCACAATTTTCTGTACTTCCTCTTTGCTGAACGCTCCAAAACTCATAGTATTAACTCCTTTCATTACATCCGTGATCAACTCAATAATGCCATTTAAGCGATTTCGCTTCTGCTCCAGTAAAATCTTCTGCGTTTTCAGAATCTGTTCTTTATCATAATCCGGAGTATCCATGATTTTCTTAATATAGGCCAACGGTATTTCCAATTCTCTGAAGAACAGAATTTCCTGCAGCTTTTCCAGCGCTTTGTTGTCATAGAGACGATAACCGGTCTCAGTGAATTGAGTTGGTTTCAGTAAACCGATTTCATCATAATATCGCAATGTCCTTATACTTACACCGGTTATCAAAGATACCTCTTTTACTGTTTTCATTTTTTCCTCCTTTCGCATTCATCATAAACCGTTACGTTACGAGAGAGTCAATACCTGATTTGGATAACAGGCTGCAAATAACAAGACCCAGAAGAATTTGATCTTCTGAGCCCTGAATCATCTGATGTTCTTCATATTTTAACTGATCAGTATGGTTTATCCAAGGATACTTGCAAGTTCCTTCATCAATTCACGGACATTAACCGGCTTTGCAAGATGCCCGTTCATACCGGAACGATGTGCCTCACGCTTATCCTCTTCAAATGCATTGGCGGTCATGGCCAGAATCGGTATATTCGCCTTCCCGGCATCCTGAAATGCCCGGATTGTACGAGTCGCATCATAACCATTCATGTTCGGCATCTGAATGTCCATCAGGATCAGATCATAATACCCGGAAGGTGCCCTTTTCAGCATCTCCACACAAATCTGTCCATCCTCGGCCCATTCAATCACAAAACCGGCTTCCTTCAGTATTTCAACTGCAATCTCCGCATTCAGTTCATTGTCCTCCGCAAGAAGAATGCGCTTGCCCTGAAACAGTTTCGGGTCTAATTCCACGCCTGCGTGCATAACGAGATTTGACTTTTCCGCAATCCTGTGAGGAAGTGTGATAATAACGGTTGTACCAACGCCCTTTTCACTCTTCACTTCTATGGTTCCGCCCAAAAAATCCACAAGACGCTTCACGATGGGCATGCCAAGACCTGTACCTTCAATTTTGTTGTCGGTTGTGTTATGCTCTCTTGTGAACTCCTCAAAGATATGCGGCAGAAATTCCTCACTTATTCCGATACCCGTATCTGAAATTGTGGTCTGATACAGAACATAGCCTTCCCGATCATACGGTATTTCTTCCAGATGCATATTCACCTTACCACCCGGTCCGGTATATTTGTAGGCATTGGAAAGAACATTCAGAAATATCTCTCTGAGCTTGATTGGATCGCAGAATACATAATGATTTTTAACAACGATCTGCCTTGTGAATTCAATCCCCTTCTGAACCATCATCTCATGGAAAACCGAATACAGCGTATCATTGAACTGCTCTGCACTCCATGCAGTTTCATCTGTTTCCAGAGTACCCTTCTCAATTCTTGCCATCTCAAGCACGTTATTGATAATGGAAAGCAGAACAGTGCTGGCATCATCGATTTTTCTCAGATAATCCGCCCGCTTCTCCGGCTCATCCTGATGCTTTTCCAGAAGATCACGAAATCCAATAATGGCATTCATCGGAGTACGGATATCATGGGACATATTAAACAGGAAAGCGGACTTTGCAGCATTGGCAGCATTGGCAATCTCAAGCTGCGCCCTTGCAGCTTCCTTCTCATGGGCCTCCGTTACATCGAGACACGCACTGATAATAGCCAGGCGGCCGT
The DNA here is from genome assembly GCA_034093895.1 of Candidatus Choladocola sp. Classification (GTDB taxonomy): domain Bacteria; phylum Bacillota; class Clostridia; order Lachnospirales; family Lachnospiraceae; genus Choladousia. The sequence goes on from JAXEBU010000140.1 coordinate 5,930, forward strand.
CAGCAGTTTCGACCACCTCACCTCTGTCAACTGTCCAGAACCATGTTCCGTCTTTTCTCGGCATCCGGTATGTCGTCTCATACTTCATTCCCACATAATAATGATTCCCCAAATCGGCTGTCACCTGCGGCAGATCGTCCGGATGAATGGTATTCACTACCTTTCGGTCAATTCCTTCTTCAAAATCCTCTTTACTGTCATAGCCAAGCATTTCAATCATGCGGTCATTCACATAATAAAGGGGAAAACCCTCTTCACAATAACCTCCGATCATACCGATGTTCTCAGAATCATATTCTTTCAATAGATTTCCTGCAAGAGGAAGATCGTCTATCCGGAGCCTTTGAAAGATACTCCGGGCATCACCATTCGCCGGGTGGCAGGTAACCGCATACTTCCCATCACCGATTTCAGCAAAAAGTGCCTCAACCCAATCTCTGTAAAAAGGATCATAATACACCGGACAATCCTTTTGTGTATTACCTGCAATGGGACAGTGCGGGCAGGGAGTATCCCGTTTCATCGTTGCCTGATAACACAAATCTCCGCGCTGAATTCCCTTATATCTGTCCTTTACATTCTTATTGAAATCCAAAAGCCTGAAGTCATCTGAAATGACATAATAATCAGTATTAAAAACTTTTGAATGGTCCAAAATGCCACCTCCCTGCTTCTGTTTCCCGGCTACTTTATCAATTACAGCTATATCAGGCAGTAATCGCATCGTTCATCGTCATTACTGCAGTTGCACATGATATCCCTTTTATTCTCTTTTATTCTCTTTCATTCATTTATCTGTCCAGATTACGTGCAATCGTCTTTACGACCTCTTCCATTGCAATCGGCTTGGACAGATGCCCATTCATTCCTGCATCCAGAGATGCCTGCACATCCTCAGCAAACGCATTCGCAGTCATGGCAATAATCGGAATCGTGCATCCGTCCGGGCGGTCAGCCATACTGCGGATTGCCATGGTAGCTTCATAGCCATTCATCTGCGGCATCATGATATCCATGAGAATCACATCAAAAGTACCTGCCGGGCTGTCTGCAAAGAGTTCCACAGTCTGTTTGCCGTCGATGGCACGAGTAACTTTCATACCGAGTTCTTCCAGTTGAATTTCCGCAATTTCCGCGTTGAGATCGTTATCCTCCGCCATAAGCACACGAATACCGCGCAGGCTCTCTTTCCTGTGAGGCAGCTCCTGCCGACCGACATTTTCCGGATCGGTCAGTTCCATGGGAAGCTCCACAGTAAACGTCGAACCACTTCCTTTTTTACTCTCGACAGATATGGTGCCTCCCATCAGATCCACATACTGTTTCGTAATGGCCATGCCCAGACCGGTACCTTTATACTGAGTTCTCGCGCCATTGTCCTCCTGGGCAAATTCTTCAAAAACTCTTCCCACAAATTCCCCGGTCATACCCACGCCTGTGTCTGCGATACGATAGCACACAATAATGTGCCGTTCATCCGCGCCGGGACGATAATCCGTCTCAAACCGGATGCTGCCGCCGTCGTTGGTAAACTTGACGGCGTTGCTTAAGATATTCACCAGTACTTCCCGGATTCGCACCGCGTCTGCCAGCACATAGGGATTTTTCAGCCTGGCCCGTCTGACTGTAAGTGTCACATCACGATTGATCAGAAATCCGTTGGTGATATCCAGCACCGCATCTGTAACTGTGGTAATGTCAACGGGGGCAGGTGCATATTTCGTTTTTCCACTCTCGATGCGGCTGATATCCAGCACATCGTTGACGAGAGTCAGCAGGTGTTCCGAACTATCTCCAATTTTCATAAGGCAATCCTGAACTTCCGGCTTTGGCTGATATTTCAAAGCGATATTGGTAAAGCCAATGATGGCGTTCATGGGAGTACGAATATCGTGGGACATATTATTCAGGAAGGTGGTTTTGGCAATATTCGCGCTCTGTGCCTGCCTGACAGATTCTTCTAACTGAGTGTTTTTTTCCTGCAAACGGTCTGCATATTCAATACGCTCTTCCGCAATCGCACGCATATTCCGGTTATTTCTGAGTGTCAGAATAATTACTGTGACAATCCCCAGAAGAACGGCAATCCATGCGACCAAAAACCACGGATTGTTTCTGATAAACTGGGTCAGAGTGACAGCCGGCTGCTCATAGTGGGTGTACTTTTCCACAAGTTCGTCCATAATGAGAGACTGATCTGCCTTCAGGCATTTGTTCAGAATACTGATGAGCTCATGATCCGTTGTTGGACGGATCATAATAGAAAGACCGAATGCGGGCTTATTTACAATATGAAAGATCAGTTCCCCATCCGGATTCTGATTGACATACTTTTCTGCCATGTAAGTGTATATATAACAGGCATCCGCTGTTCCATCCTTTACGGCCTCCATGGCCTCTCTCCGGGTGTCATAGGGAATTGCCTGAACATTCTCCGCCAGATCAATATCGATTCCGTCATAAATCTGATTATAGGCAACCGCAACCGTGTGGATCTCCCCCTGAAAGTCCTTTTTGGTTACCCGGGACATGGTCAGCTGAATATAGGGATCTGTGGAAAGTCCGCTGTCCTCCTGCAGAAGCGTGCTTCTCTCATCACTCATGTCCATGTAAATATCTGCCGTGTTATTCATTGCCCAGTCGTAGTACTGTGCCCGGCTCTCCGCAACCATGGCTGAATAGGGAAGACCAGCCATTTCCATCAGATGATCAAAGTAATCGGGAATGATCCCCACAAGTTTTCCATTTTCCACATAGGAGTAAGGATCTCTGTCCGGCTGGGCACAGGCGGTAATAACTTTTTCACCGGACTGTACGGCGCGGATGTAATCCTGTTCCTCCCTGGTAAAGGAGAGTATGCTCTCCAGATTGCTGGTCGTGTATTTGTAATAGAGTTTGTTTCTCCAGTCTCCTTCGTTCTGATCCATCTGTTCGATGCCCCGGTTGATCTCATCCAGCAGATCCGTATCTTCTTTTCTGACGATACAATAGAATTCCTCCAGCGCAAAACGGGCTACGATTTTTTCGCCGGTATGCTTTCGAAGGCTGCTGGCAACGATTCCGTCCACTTCTCCCCCAAGGAGCGCTGCCGTCAGTTCCGCTTCCTCATCATACTCCACAGTCTGACAGGTGAAGCCTTTTTCCCGGGCCAGAACCGCCAGATCATCATTCCGGCTGTTGGCCTTCAGAACGCCGATTGTCATTCCGTCAAAGCTGCCGTAATCATTGAGCTGAAAACGGTTGTCGTCCGAACGGACGCTCAGCTCCGCATAGCTGGTGCCGATAGGGCTGGAAAACGCGAATTCTTTTTCCCGCTGGCTGGTTTTTCTTGCGGAGGTCACCATGTCGATCTGCCCGTCGCGGAGCATCTGCTGCATATCCTGCCAGCTGTCTTCGTAGCCGATATACTGGTAATTCAGATTGGTGTATCTGCGGAGCAGCTGCAAAAAATCAAATCCATATCCGCTGCCCTGCGGTCCGTTTTCGTCCTGAGAGACCTCATGGTATCCCGGAAACGCAAAATACCCCACGCGGACAGTATGGGGTTCCGATGCAAAAGCAGTAAGCGGACAGATCATCTGTAACAGAAATGCCACAAACAGAAAACGCACAGTAAAACCTGTCATTTCATTCCGGATTTTTCCCGCCATTTTGCACATAAGGTGTATCTGTAGTTTTCTTTTTCTATTTTCAAAAGAATACGCTTTTCTCATGTATATTTATTTCCTATCTTTCGATATTCAATATGAGTTACTTGACAAATGTATAGAAAACACCAATATTAATATATCATGCGCTCATAAATAATCAAGATTTTTATTATTGAACTATAAACAATTCTCTGAAACAAAAAAAAGAGTAAAATAATCATTTACGCATCTGGCATAGAAAAATCTTGCACCGGAATACACTGACCCGGACAGTGGCTATCGTTATTATGGTGCCAAACAATTTGAGGTGCTTAATAGCATTCGGTATCTTCGTGCCTTGGATATGCCCCTGAATGAAATTGCGAATTTCTTTGGAAACCGAGACGTGGAACATTTTGAGGATATCACCAGTTCATCTGATACTCCCCTGTTTTTGCATCTACCGTGACGAAAGGTACGACCTCACCCCCTACATCTGCATAGACCTGATAGTTCCCATCCCCCAGGTCCTCATAATATTCCGGAATTACCCCATAGTTTTCAAAAAGGCGCTTTTCGAGGTCTGCTTTCCACGCCTCATCCTCAGAGACTCCATCCTCATTGGTCGTGGAATTATTATTCGCAGAATTTCCTGCAATCTCATTCCACTCTACCCCGTCCTCATCTGTCCAGGTATCTGTTCCGTTATAGGTAAAATGACGGTCAATACGATCCATATAGGTACCATCTGCCAGTTTATATACTGTCGTCTCATCCCCACGAAGATTTACAATTTCTGCTACATCCGCCCCCGGATAATTCTTTTCTGAAGCAGCTCCTTCAGTTTCATTAACCGCAGTCTCATTTTTCAGTTCTTCAGTTTCTGTTGACGGGACTTTCTTCCATTCATTTGAAACCTTCGTTTCAGTTTCTTCTGCTCCTGTACTGTTTATGTTCTTTCCATCCATCCTTGCGCTGCAGGCACTAAGAGATGCAGCCAGAAGTACAGTAATTAAACTCGAAATATATTTTTTCATTTTCTTCGCCTTTCAATAATTTCATTTTCATCATTCCGGATAGATTAACCCAGAGGCGGAAGTTACTGAAAGGTTAATCCGCTCTCCGTCTTGGCATCCGGCATCTTTGTGAAACCGTATTTATCTTTTTGTGATGTTATCCCGCGGTCACAGGAATCGATCAATATCTCCACTTTTGCTCCTCCGGTTTTTTCCGAATTTGCGAGTGATATTTTCCCACCATGGTTCCCGGCTATTGATTTTGCGGAAAATAATCCAATACCATAATGCACACCGCTGCTTCTGCTTACATCATCCATAAAAAACTGTTCTGTTCCGTGCAGCAGTGCTTCTTTTGTAAAACCACTGCCGGTATCTTCCACGGTAAAGGTTAGCTTTCCTCTCTGCTCTTCCACATAAACATTGATTGTTTCGCCTTTCGGTGTATGCTCTGCTGCATTTTTAATGATATTCATAACAGCCCTTACAACCTGGTCGTAAACAATACTAACCGTTTCACTGGTATATTGTTCTTCCCAGTTGATTATCAGACCGAAAACTTCTGCCAATCCGAATGTCTGTTTTCTGATGTCACCAAGTATATCTTCTGTCTTTATATTTTCGAATCTGTATTGATAGCCATCTGCCGACTTTGTCACTTCTATCAGTGTCTGTACATAATTTTGTATCTGTAATGCGCTGCCTGTTATATAATCAATATATTTTGCCTGTTCTTCCGGCATCTCCATTTCAGAAAGAAGTTCTGCGTTTCCTCTTATGACAGTAAGTGGAGTTTTTATATCATGGGCCAATGCAGACATTTGCCTGTTTTTTTCCTGCTCTGTTTTCCATTGTCGTTCCAGAGAATCCTTCAATGCATATCTCATTTCATCAATGGATGACAGGCAATCATCAATCTCCTTCACGCCGGAATAAGATACCTTATATTCCAGTTCCTGATTCTTGATTTTCTCTACTGCATTCATTACCGGTTTCATTTTTCGCTTCATCTTTTTCCCAAAACTTACAGATGGCAACAGTATAATTGCAATTGCACTCAGAACAATTATAATTGTCATCAGAGTCTGTGGTTCTATGAAATGTTCTCTGAGAAACGCGGACTGGTACTGTGGGGTCAGACTGTACTGCAGAACAACACATTCCTCTGTACGCGGAATCACTTTATAAAAACTGTCCCCTGATGCGGTTCCGTGATTAGCAACATTCCGCGCAGTTTCCACCAAATCTTCCGGCATATTTCCTCTGAGTATCCCGCCGTCTGCAGAAAAGATGACATAATGACACAGAAGCGGTATGATGTCCTCCGTCACTTCATCCGCGTTCTGAATCATATCATAGGCTTCATTGATCTTCCGTTCTGCGTAATTAGCCGGATAAATACAGCCTGTGTTAACAAGAATATTAAATATCAGTACTGTACATATCCCCAGAGTTAACAGTGATCCAATCATGACCAGTACATATCTTAGAAAGATTCCACTCAGTGTACTGCTTCTTCTCTTCTCTACGCTTCCCATTTATACCCAATCCCCCAGACTGTTTTTATCGGCATGCAATGAAAATCTGAGAGCTTTGTTCTAATGTTTTTAATATGAGTCGTAATTGTACTGTCACTGCTCTCGCTGTCAAATCCAAATACCTGCTCCAAAATCTGCTCCTTGGAAAAAACCTGCCCGCGGTTCTTTGCAAGGAACTCACAGATTTCATACTCCGCCTTTGTGAGAGGAATTTCCTTATCATCAACCATCATCTGTTTTAAAGATAAATGAAAACAGACACGCCCAACAACCATTCTGACAGAATGTTCCCGATGTTCCCGCCTGAGGTGTGCAGCAACTCTCGCACGAAGTTCCATAACCCCAAACGGTTTGCAGATATAGTCATCTGCTCCCAATGACAAACCATTTACCAGACTGCTTTCTTCTGTTTTTGCTGTAAGAAACAAAATGGGACAGTCAACAAGTTTCCTGATTCTTGAACACAGTGCGAATCCGTCTATTCCCGGCATCATAATATCCAGCAAAATCAAATCATAAAGATTCATTTTCTCCATACATATCTCAAGCGGGTTGTTTACCCTTGTAACCAGATGACCATCCTTGCTAAGAATTGTTCCTATCATATCAAGGATTGCTGTATCATCATCCACCGCTAATATTTTCGCCATAATATCCCTCTACTCTGATATTTTACTTCCTTCCCAATGGGATGCCCAAAACAGATAATATACTATACTGATCACTGTAAATACACAAAATACCGGTATTGCAGACTTCATTTCATCCAGTGCTCCCGAAACACCCGAAGCAGCCTGTAAATATGTGTAAGGTATTCTGGCTGTCCATGAAACAGGTATGTATTTCCAGACAAACATCCCAAGATCCGTAAGCATTAATGCACTTACAAGTCCTGAAATAATGCCTGCTCCAATGGACACGCCTTTTCCGAACCGGAAAGCCAAAAGCATTTGCCATATATACATCGGAATACTACCGCACCACAGAATAAATGCTGCCGTTATATATGTCTCTATGCTTACGGAAACATACCCCAGGATGTTGCAAAAACCGAAGTAAAATATTTCTGCTGCTAATAATACAGAAAACAGGCTGAATATCAGCAAAAGTATCACCTTAGACAAAAATGCTGCCATCTTATTTCGTAAAGTGAGCATGTTCTGGTATGCTCCGGCATTTTGCTCCTGTTCCATGATGCTTGCAGTAAATATTCCAATCAGCACAGGAAAGCCTGCCCCAACAGACTGGTAGAAAGCAATTACTTTTGTATTTTCATTCCAGACGGAAAAAGAATAATATGCCAGAAACAATCCACTCGTCAGAATCGGAATCAGAATATGCGCAAGGATAATGGGGAGCCCTTTCATTTTCAGAAGGTCTGCATGGAGATTCCTGCTAAGCATTCTTACTTCCCCTCCCTCTTATCAAACCAGTTTAAAAACAAAAATGCTGCAACAATAAACCAGATAATGGATAAGCAGATTCCCGGAAGAACTACCCCCATATCCAAAAGCGGATTGCCTGCCTCTGCTCTGATTCCGTTTGGCAATATATGAAGGAAGGGGCAAAGAATTCTCATCGGGATTGCTGAGACAATAAAATACCATTTTCCTGTCGGTGCAAGGATGATACCTCCAACCGTGAGAAACAGGCATACCAGTAATTCCACAATCATTCCAAAGCGTTCACTCAAAAACAAAAGCAATGGTATCTCCCACAGGTGCGAAATTGTAAGCACAAGTACTGCAATTGCAGCGCCTCCAAACGGCACACATGTAGTCAACAGCAATCCTCCTAATGAGGCACCCGCAAATATAATCATATCAGACGCTAAAAGCACACATCCCATATAGATGATTTTACCCATCATCAGCTTTCTTTTGCTGACAGAAAGCGTCAGCAGATGATAGTATCCTGTTTTTTTCTCCCTCATTATGGAAAGATAGCAGGTAATGGCAAGCATTCCGGGCAGCAGCAATGTATACCACCAGTTCCATACGCTCTCTGCATATACATTTGTCATTCCTGACGTAAGTACAAACGCCAGAGCAAATACAATCATTGGAAATGCCCAGATAAGTCTCCGCCCCATCGACTTTCTTGTTTTCAGATATTCTGCCCTTACAATATTAATCACAGTCTCCACCAGCCCTTCTGTTTTCTCTCACAACATTCATAAAGAGCTCTTCCAGATTCTTCCCCCGTTCCAGTGGACCTTCATATCCTAAAATACCGTCTGAAATAATTCCTACATGATCTGCTATTAATTGTACTTCCGAGAGAATATGGCTGGAAAGTATGACTGTAATTCCCGCTGCCGGAAAGGAGCGTATCAGCTCACGAAGTTCCTCTATGCCGATCGGATCCAGTCCGTTCGTCGGTTCATCCAGTATTAAAAGCTTTGGCTCACTCAATAATGCCATTGCAATGCCAAGTCTCTGCTTCATTCCCAAAGAAAAGTGCCCTGCCTTCTTTTTTCCTGTATTTGTAAGAGAAACGATCTGCAGTACCTCATCTATCCTTTTATCATCTGTACCAAGCAGTAATGATCGGACTTTCAGATTTTCCCGTGCAGACAAATTTTCATAGATTGGCGGATGCTCAATCAGTGCCCCAATCTCTGACAGTGCCGCTTTGTTCCACGGTTTTCCATTGAAACAGATTTCACCGGCTGTCGGCTTTAAAACACCGGTAATCATTTTCAGGGTAGTAGATTTTCCGGCACCATTCGGTCCAAGCAAGCCATAGACCTTCCCCTTTTCTATATTCAAAGAAACTTTATTTACCGCTTTCTGTTTCTTAAATGACTTGCAAAGATCCGTAGTTTGAAGCATCATTTCCATTTTTATTCCTTCTTTCCTCGTTTTATAAAAAGAGAATAGCAGGAAAAAATAAAGATTTAATAAAGATGAAACATAATTATTCCTCTAAAATCAATCCTCTGGCGTTCACGCTCCCTTCCATATATTTTACAAGAGTATTCCGGCTGCATTTCTCACATCAACTTCCGTCCATATTCTCAGAAGTCATAATATATCACTTCACAGTCTCGTTCCATTCCACACCTTCTTCATCTGTCCAGGTGTCTACACCATCAAAAATAAAAATCCGATCAATCCGATCCATGTATCTGCCATCCGACAATTTATAAACCGTCGTTGTATCACCCTTCAGATTTACAAGTTCCACTACATCTTCTCCCGGATAGATATCATTCTCTGGTTGCAGTTCAACAAGTTCTGTCTCATTTTCCGGAAGCTGAACCTCTTCTGTGATTCCTTCAATTCCGTCATGAGCTGCGTTCGTTATTGAATTCTCTATATCTGATTCCATATCCGGGTAAACAATACTGTCTATCACCTCTTTTACGCCACAAATATCTTCTGCACGAACGGCAGATCCGGTCACAATATATGTTTCATCTCCTGTACTATAAATTGTCTGATACACGGCTTCATATTTTTCTCCGGTTTTCACAGGTCCCGGCAGTTCCTCATCTTTTCCATATTTAAGAACCGTAATAACATCCGTTCCGTTCGTAAAAGTATGCAACGTATATTTATCCGATATTTCTTTCCAGGTTTCATCTTCTGTTTCAAGAATAATATCTGAATCGCTGACATAAATGCCAGCCTGTCCACAAAGTGGGAAAGCTCCCATACAAATTGTTGACATTACAAATGTCGTTGCAGCTTTTATTCCTCTTCTCATAAAAATCCTCCATTCTTTTTCATACAATACTTCTGACAATAACGCTTGTTTTACAATAATTCTAATCATTCTTTTCTGTCACAGAAGCATATTCCATAGCCGCTTTCATTTTCTCCTCAAAAATTTCTGCCGGAATCAAAGCGATACCTTCATAGTCGCTGAGCACGATCAGTCTCTGCCCACCACTCCATCCGAACTTTTCTCTTGCAGCTTTTGGTATAACCAACTGTCCGCGCTCGTTTATCGTAACACTGCCCCAAATATTTTTACCCTTTGGCGCCGGCGGAATCATCCCGATTTTATCTTCAGTTTCCGTTTTGAGCAGACTATCAATGGTGATATCATAGAAATCCGCCAAACGCTTACATTTTTCAATATCGGGCACAGTCGCACCGCTCTCCCATTTGGCATACGCCTGACGGGAAATACCGATTTTCACTGCAATCTCTTCCTGGGACATTCCAAACATATTTCGTAACATAATCAAATTATCCTGCAGCATATGATTTCTCTCCTTACAGATCTATTCTTTCAAAATTCCGACAGGCACATCCATAGGATATAACGGTGAGCGCAATATATGCAATGGCTCCCAAAACAAACAGACCAAACTGCAAACCGAAATCTTCAAAACCGAAAGCATTTACTGCCTCCCATTTCGGAATATGATGCAGTGCTTCACTGATTCCAATTATTGTAAAAGCCACAATGATGTGTGTGACAAAAGGCTTACCGAATTTATAGGCTGTTTTGAAGAAACCTCCTATAAATATCAGATTGAAAAGCCCGAAGATAAGCAGTGCAATTCCCAAAGCAAAAAAGTTTGCATTCATCATGGCATTGTTCCGATAAACGCCAACATCTGCTAAAACCGTCATACGAATCAGGGTTGCAATTGCCATCAGCAGGATACTGCACAGTTCAATAAAGCAGGAGAAAAGAAATTTCCCTTTGACCACATCCTTTTTGGCAACGGGTAAGAGAGCGGAAAAAACAATATCGTTTGCCTCTCGTGCATTTTGAAAACTTTGAAAAATACCAAGTGTCACAAAGAATACACCGCACAAAATTGGATAACCGGGGATAAAAAACATAAGTCCAAAGAGGATAAATATATAGGACAAAATGGAAGCACTGAGGGTCAATTCCTTTTTCAATATATTTTTCAATAAGTTTTTCATTTTGTGTTCTCCTTTTCCAGACGCAATATGGTTTGCTCCAAACTTTCGTCAGGCAGGGAATGTGCGGAGCAAAAATCATGAATCGTCATTGCTGCTTTGATCTTGCCGCCGGTAATATACACAATATCATCTGCGCACTTTTCCAGGTCTGAGATAATGTGGGTTGAAAAGAACACCGCCACACCGTCATCACGAAGTGCCATGAAAATATCAAGCAGTTCATCCCGGGAGAAAGGATCCAGGCCACTGGTCGGTTCATCCAAAATGAGAAGCTCTGCTCTGTGTGAGAGTGCCAACAGCAGATTAAACTTCACTTTCATTCCCTCGGAAAGTTCCAAAGGCGTTTTGCTCTCATCCAGCCGGAACTGCTTAAGATATTTGCCATAAGCACTTTCATCCCAATTCGGATAAAAGCTCCTTGTAACTGCAACAATATCCTTCAGCTCTTTTCTTGGATACCAACTGACGGTACCCGTGGAATAACCAATACGCCTTTTAATTTCCGCTTCGTGACCGTTCAGCGACATACCGAAACAAGTGATTTCCCCACTATCCGGATGAATCAGATTCAGCATTGACTTTATCGTTGTGGTCTTGCCGGCGCCGTTTCGCCCGGCAAAACCTGTAATTCTGCCTGCTTCAAGATTAAATGAGGCATTATCCAATAAAAATAAAGGGTATTCTTTTTTCAGATTCTTTATTTCTACAATACTCATAGTTTCCTCCCTCATTACGATTTGTATGATTATTGTAATATATAGTTGCAGAAACATCCACCAACTGCAGATAACAAAAATATTAGAAATGTGTTATGTTTGGTTGCGTAAGTAAGAAGAACAGATGAACAAATTATAATAATCTCTGTTCAATAATATATTCGGTCCGTCAATGGCTTCTGTCCCAACACAAAATTCAGATACATTTTTTGCAAAATAACTGTATTGTGTTACCTGCTTACCATCGAAAAGTATCTCCCACTGAATGCCTGCCGTTTTCCGTTCTGACAAAATCAAATTGGCTCTTTTTATACATCATTATCCGCCGTTGTCTATTCTCAGACTTTTTCCCACTTTGGGATAAAGCCCCTGTGTTATCATACTAATTTATCTAACAATTACATTTCGTACTTTCGGCATGCTTAGTAATCAACTATAATTCTCCCATCAAACAGTTTTTTAATCCTGTTTAATCATGCAATACCCAATACCAACATGGGTCTGAATACACCTGTTTAAGCTGTCTTTCTTTTCTATTTTTTTTCTTACAGTTGCCATATGAACCCTGAGTGAAGCAATGTCCCCTACCAGAGAACTTCCCCATAATTACTTCGTGATGAGGGAATGGGTCAGCACTCTTCCAAGGTTTTACGCCAACAGTCACAATATTTTATATTCGATCGGAGTTACATGAATTTCTTCCTTCTTCACATATGCTGTCTGCATTTGATAATCAATGGTCAGGCTGCCATTATGAAAGACAGGAGCTCCCCCCTGCTGATTATTTTGTATATACTGAATTCTCCTATAGTTTCCTCTGATTCTTGCAAGAAGTTCCGCTGTTGAAAACGGCTTGGTAATATAATCATCAGCACCGGCATCCAAGGCATCAATCTTATCTTTGTCTTCACTTCTGGCACTTATCACAGTAATTGGAACAGTTGACCAGGTACGTATTTTTCTTATCACATTAACCCCATCTATGTCAGGAAGTCCCAGATCCAACAGGATCAGTTCCGGTGCCTGTGTTGCCGCTTCCATAATCGCCTGATTCCCATTCTTAGCCACATGATATTTATAGTTTTCTGTCTCAAGGGCGGTTGTGATGAGACTGCGAATGGCAGCACCATCTTCTACCACTAAAATATTTGAATTATTCATGAATCTCTACCTCCTCAGC
>JAXEBU010000141.1:0-9279 GCA_034093895.1 Candidatus Choladocola sp.
TCCGGCGGCATGCGGCAGCGTGTCATGATTGCCATGGCCTTGTCCTGTGACCCGGAACTGCTGATTGCGGATGAACCTACTACGGCGCTGGATGTTACCATACAGGCACAGATCATTGACCTGCTGAAAGAGTTAAAAGAAAAGCTCGGAATGGCCATTATTTTTATTACCCATGATCTCGGAGTAGTATCTGATATCTGTGACAGGATTATTGTCATGTATGCGGGGAAAATCGTGGAAAAAGGAGAAAGCCGCCAGATTTTTTACAGAAAAAAGCATCCGTACACAGAAGGACTTCTCAATTCCGTACCTGATATCGACAGCGATGTGAATGAAGAGCTGAAGCCGATCAAAGGAAATCCGCCGGATATGAGCCATGTGAAACCCGGCTGTGCATTTGCTCCCAGATGCGGCTGTGCCATGCAGATCTGCGTAAAGGAGGATCCGCCTCTGATGGAGGTCGAGAAGGGGCACGGGGCTGCCTGCTGGAGACTGGTGCAGGAATCAATGAAACGGGAGACAGAAGAATAAAGTGCTGTGCCTTCGGCCCGGAAATTCACAGCGAGAAAAAGAGGTACTACCAATGGCTGATAAACAGGAAACAAGACGTGACAGTTCAGGCGGCAGAGATGATATTCTGCTGGAAGTGAAAAACCTGAAAAAGTATTTCCCGGTGCGAACCGGACTTCTGAAAAAAACGAATCTGAAAGCTGTGGATGATGTCAGCTTTTACATACGTCGGGGAGAGACACTGGGAATTGTGGGAGAGAGCGGATGCGGAAAGACAACGCTGGGACGTTCTATTCTGCGCCTGGAAGAACCGACTTCCGGAGACATCATTTACGATGGCGAGTCAATTATCGGAAAGGATATGAAGCCGTTCCGGCGCAGAATGCAGATTGTATTCCAGGATCCTTACGCATCACTGGATCCGCGGAAAACAGTGGCAGATCTGATCGGTGAAGCGATGGATATCCAGAAGCTGTATGAAACCAAGGCAGAGAGAAAGGAAAAAATTCTGAATCTCATGAAGCTTGTGGGACTGAACAGTGAGTTTTACAACCGGTTTCCCCATGAATTTTCCGGCGGGCAGAGACAGAGAATCGGGATTGCCAGAGCTCTCGCTGTGGATCCCGGATTTATTGTGTGTGATGAGCCGGTGTCTGCACTTGATGTATCGATTCAGGCGCAGATCATCAATATGCTGGAGGAACTCCAGAGAGAAAAGAAACTGACGTATCTGTTTATTGCCCATGACCTGGCGTTTGTGAAACATATCAGTTCCAGAATCGGTGTTATGTACCTTGGACATATGGTGGAACTGACCGCCAGTGCAGAGCTTTACAGAAACCCGCTTCATCCATATACACAGATGCTGCTTTCTGCAATTCCTGTCGCAAATCCGGACGTGAGTGCTGCCAGAAAGCGGATTAAGCTGGTGGGAGAAATACCGAGTCCTTTAAATCCACCGGAGGGCTGTCCTTTCTGTACAAGGTGCCCGAAAGCAGGAAAACGCTGCCATGAAGAGCTTCCGGCACTTCGGGAGGCATTGCCGGGACATTTTGCAGCATGTCACAATATTTAAAGGAGAGGTAAAATGCAAACGACAAGATATATAGTAAAAAGAATCTTACTGGCGGCAGTCAGCCTCTTTGCCATTGTCACCATCACCTTTTTTCTGATGAATCTGATGCCGGGTGATCCGTTTATGTCGGAAAAAGCATCCGAAGAAAGCCGGGCAATCCTGATCGCAAAGTACGGGCTGGATCAGCCGGTATACGTACAGTATGTGAAGTATCTGGAGAACCTGTTTCACGGTGATATGGGAACCAGCTATGTGCTGCAGAAAGGAAGAGCTGTCAGAGACATTATTACAGAATCCTTCACAGTTTCCATGAAGCTGGGTGTCAAGGCACTCGTACTGGCAATAGTCCTCGGAATACTGCTCGGGTGCGTTTCAGGTCTGTGCAAGGATCGGCTGCCGGACGGCATTATCCGTGTACTGTCTTCGCTTGGAATCTCGATGCCCGGATACGTGGTGGCATCGGGGCTGATGATTATTCTGGCAGTCAACTTAAAGATTCTGCCGGTAAACTTCAACAAACCGGGCGGTTCCATCATGCCGGTGATCACACTGGCACTTTATCCCACCTCATATCTGACGCGTCTTACGCGGGCCAGTATTCTGGAGGTGATGAATCAGGATTATCTGCGGACAGAGCGTGCGAAGGGAATGTCGGAGTTTGTTGTGGTGTTTGTCCATGCGCTGAAGAATTCCCTGATTCCGGTCATTACATATCTGGGACCGCTTACGGCATCCATTCTTACGGGCGGCTTTGTTGCAGAGAGTGTGTTTAACGTTCCGGGACTTGGACGGTACTTTGTAAGTTCGATCAGCAGTCGTGATTACACTATGATTATGGGTGTTACGATTTTCTATTCCGCGCTGATTATCATGATGAATCTGGTGTGTGATATTCTGTACAAGATAGTTGATCCCAGAATTACACTTGACTGATAAAAGAAAGAGAAGATGAAAATGAAGAATATTCTGACCATGCAGAACCGGATTTCACCGGAGGATTTCACTCCTCTGGGAGAATCCTATTTTAAAGAAGAATCACTGGAAACAGAAGAAATCGGCTACTGGAGAGCAAGCTGGCAGAGGCTGCGCACAAACAGAATTGCAATGGTGGCACTTGTCATTATCGTTTTACTGGCGCTGTTTGCTTTTATCGGCCCCATGATTTCCCCGTATTCATACGATCAGCAGATTCGCGGCGACGAAGCAATGTGGCCCTGTCTGAAGCATCCTTTCGGAACGGACCGGCTGGGCCGTGATATCCTGGTGCGCTGTATGGTCGGTGCAAGGATTTCCATGATTGTGGGTCTGGTATCGGCAGTGATTGTCATGATTGTCGGGAGTATTTACGGTGCCATTGCAGGACTGATCGGCGGCAAGGTGGATATTGTGATGATGCGAATCGTGGATATCATTTATTCCGTTCCGGAGATTCTGCTGATTGTGGTAATCAAGATGGTAATCAGTGATCCGCTGGAAACACTGATCAATACGGTTCCGTTTTTTCACGGGCTACAGAAAATCGGTTCGGGGCTGATCGCAATCTTTATTGTTTACGGCTGCCTGTACTGGGTGGGAATGGCCAGAATTGTAAGAGGCCAGATCCTGCAGTTGAAAAATCTGGAATACGTTACGGCAGCAGAAGCGCTGGGCTGTAACCGGCCGCGGATGATACGGGAGCATCTTCTGCCGAACTGTATCGGACAGCTGGTGGCAACGGTTATGCTGCAGATTCCGTCCGCCATATTTACGGAAGCGTTCCTCAGCTATCTGGGAATCGGTGTTTCGGCGCCCATGGCAAGCCTTGGCTCTCTGACTTCAGAGGCATTAAACGGAATCACATCGTATCCTTATCGTGTTGTTTTTCCTGCAGTTCTGATCAGTCTGATTATTCTTTCGTTTAATCTGTTCGGAGACGGGCTGCGCGATGCACTGGATCCGAAAATGAAAAAATAACAGGTCATTCGTATGACGTATATAACTTCCAACAGAGGAGTATATATAAAACACTTTTGAAAAAGGAGGAAGATTTATGAGAAAATTCAAAAAAATCATTTCTGCAGCATTAGTTCTTGGTATGGCAGTTACTTCACTGCCGGCAGCAGTATCTGCAGAAGAATCAGAAAAACTGACCGTAGCTGTCACAGGCGGAGGCGAGGATTCCATGGTGCTTAATACGGCGCTGAGCAGTTATTTAAACGGCCTTTCTGCATGCCGTCACCTGTATGAGGGTCTGTACAAGCTGGACGAGAACGGTGATGTCGTTCTGGGACAGGCGGCTTCCGTGGAACAGAGTGAGGACGGACTGACCTGGACGTTCACTCTTAGAGATGATATTACCTGGTCAGACGGTGAGCCGGTGAAAGCAGCTGATTTCGTATATGGCTTTGATAATCTGGCAGCATCAGGCGGAGATTACTGTACCATCGTATCAGATGTGGTGGATTCCTATGAAGCTGTGGATGATAAGACACTGGTACTTCATCTGAAGAATGCCTGTGGTTATCTCCCGCATATTCTGGCATTCCCGTCCAGCTATCCGGTGAGACAGGATGTCAAAGAGGAATTCGGAGACGGATACGCTACAGATCCCGAAAAGGCAGTCTACAACGGACCGTATGAGGTAGAGAGCTGGAGCCACGAGGCAGAGGTTGTTCTGACGCTTCGCGATGATTATTACGATGCAGATTCCATTCAGGTAGGAACCATCAACTGGGTTCTGACAACAGAAGAAAGCACAGCGCTTGCTTCCTTTGAGAGTGGTGAACTTGTTTACTCCGATCTCTGCCCGGATGAGGAGAAGTCCAGAATGGACGGAAACGGTCTTTTCTATACGGCAGGAAACAACAACTATTGCGTCATGTTCAATCTGGGAGAAAAGGGCAACGATGTGCTCAAGGATGAGAAGGTTCGTGAGGCACTGTCTCTTGCCATCGACCGTGAACGTATTATTGCAATCCGTGAACTGAACGATGAACTGGGCTTCACCCTTGCATGCAGCGGATACACAAATGAAGAAGGCGTTGATTTCACCGAATATGCAGATCCGTGGTATGATGTAAACGACTACGAGGGTAACTGTGAAAAGGCTAAGGCACTTCTGGCAGAAGCAGGCTATGAAAACGGAGAGGGCTTCCCGGCTCTGACGTATATCGTAAACAACGACAGCCGGAAGGAGATTGCGGAATCTGTTGTAAATGACTGGAAGGAAGTTCTGGGCATCGAATCTGTAACAGTAGAGAAAGTGGAAAACTTCTTTGCGGCAAGAAGCGACGGCGATTATGATATCGCATATTACGGCTGGTTTATGGATTATACCGATCTGTCCAATATGTTCGGTTCCATCATGAACATGGAGTCTTCGAATGCATTCTACGACAGTGAAGAGTATAAGGCAGAGTATACTGCTGCAATCAGCACACAGGATCAGGCAGAACAGTGGGAGCACTACAAGAACTGTGAAGCAATTCTTGCAAAAGATCTTCCTGTTTCAGTGATTCTTCACTCCATGAGCAGTTATCTTTTTGATGACGTGAACTATGATGGTCTCGTTTATTCCTGCGGCAACTTTGTATTTACTTATCTGAATCAGAAATAACGATTGCGGATTCTGATTATACGCATTACTGACTGCAAGGGCACTTTGTTTTTATCTCAGTCGAAGAAGACTCCCACTTCTAAAAGTGGTGAGTAATAACAAATTTATCTCAGTGGGAGTCTATTCTCCGACTGAGATAAACGCTCCGCGAGGATGCGCAGCGATTCTGGGAAGAAAGATGTCAGCTTAAGCTGACCAGAATCGCGCGCCAAGTCTCACGTGCGTTCGACTTGAACAGGAACGGAGTGCCCTTGTAGTCTGTTTTACAGTATCGGAGGATTTTAATCATGAAAATAAAGGAAATAGCACTGGGCTACATCACCATTCCTCTGGTGACTCCTTTTAAGACGGCGCTGCGGACAGTGGACAGTGTGAATGATCTGATTGTGAAAATTACAGCTGAGGATGGAACATCCGGTTACGGAGAAGCTCCGCCCACTGCAGTGATCACCGGAGATACGAAAGAATCCATTGAGGCGGCAATCCGCGGGTATATTGCCCCGGCGATTCTTGGAATGGATCTGGATGATCTTCCTGCTGTGATGGAAAGAATGGAAAAATCCATTGCAAAGAATACATCTGCAAAGGCAGCTGTGGATATCGCGCTTTACGACCTGTACGGAAAGTATCAGAAAAAACCTCTTTTCCGCCTTCTGGGGAAAGCAGATCCGTCTGCAGTGAAGACGAAGCTGGAAACGGATCTGACCATCAGTGTCAATGAGACGGAGGAGATGGTACGTGACAGCATCCGTGCAGTCGGAGAGGGCTTCCGGATTCTGAAAGTAAAGGTCGGAAAGGGCGGAGAGAAGGATGTGGAGCGGATCTGTTCCATCCGAAAGGCAGTCGGAAAGGATGTGCGAATCCGCGTAGATGCAAACCAGGGATGGACACGGGAGGAAGCGGTTCGGACAATCTGCGCCATGGAGGATGCCGGCGCAGACATTGAACTTGTGGAGCAGCCTGTTTCCTACCACGATTTTAAAGGAATGAAATACGTGACAGAAAAGGTTGCGACTCCGATTCTTGCCGATGAAAGCGTCTTTTCTTATGAAGATGCACTGCGTATTATTGAGGAACATGCAGCTGATTACCTGAACATTAAGCTGATGAAAACGGGCGGTATTCATGAAGCCCTCAGAATTTGTGACGCTGCGCAGAAGAATCAGGTAAAGTGTATGATCGGCTGTATGCTGGAGAGTAAGGTGTCTGTCAGCGCGGGGGCGCATCTGGCCGCTGCCAGAGGCTGTATTACCATGGCCGATCTGGACGGTCCTTCTCTGTGCAGGCTGGATCCTTATACGGGCGGTCCTGAATTTGACGGTCCGGAAATCAGGATGACAGAAAATCCGGGTATCGGAATCACTTGCGTACCGGTACCTTTTGATGGTATCATCATATAAATGAGTTGTCCGACAAATGAGCCTGCCGTCGATTTTTTTGCGCTGAGCGGTCTCAAAATCAACGAATATAATATATTGAAATCATTTCAGATGGAAAGCGAGGAAGCGTATGGCCGGAGCGTTTGGAATTATTGTGAAGGAGCATGCTTTACTGCGGAGCAGACCGGGAGAAAGCAGAGAGAAAAACGACTCATCTGTTGAGGATGAGGTTTTTTCCGGCTGGGCAGTCCGTCTTCTGCCGGAAACGGAAGAAAATGGATGGGTGAGAGTCCGGACGCATTATGGATATGAGGGATATCTGCCGGAAACGGATTTTCGCAGGGCAGGAAGAGAAGAACTGACAGAGCGGCAGGATAAATCGCGTTTTTTCAGAATCAGAATCGCGGAGGCTGACCTGCTGGATCGCCCCAAGGTTCAGGGGCTTCCGCTGGAACTGCTTTTGAAGAATGCCTTTGTTGAACTTCTGGGAAATGAGGAGGATGGGTGGAGCCGCATCAGGACTGCATCAAAAAAAATCGGATACGTTCATACCGCATATCTGTCTGTACGACGCGACGATGACGGTTTTCTGCTTCAGGATCAGGAAGACGGGGATTACTTTTTAAAGAAGTTTCAGGAGTCTGAAACAGCGGAAGAGGAACTTCGCAGGAAAGTGACGGACAGTGCCGAGGCGTATCTCGGAACGCAGTACCGCTGGGGCGGTAAATCTGCGCAGGGACTTGACTGTTCCGGTCTTGCATTTATGAGCTACATGGAAAACGGAGTTCTTATTTACCGTGACGCTCATCTGATGGAAGGGTATCCGATGCATCCGGTAAGCCGTAACCGGCTGAAACAAGGTGATCTGATCTTCTTTCCGGGTCATGTTGCGGTGTATCTCGGAGATGGAAAATATATTCATTCCACCGCATATTGGAAAACTCCATACGTGACAGTCAACAGTCTGAACCCGGAAGATGAGGATTACAGAGAGGATCTTGACAGAAAAGTAACGGGATACGGCAGTCTGTTCTGATGGAATGAGAATGGGAGGAAAAGGTGAAGGAATTTACTTACGATGAACTGAATTGTCTGGAATATGAGCTTCCGGAGGAAGTACAGAAGTATAAAATGGCAGGTGATTTTGAAGGCGCCAGAAAGAGTATCACCCGCTGGCTGGAAAAACCGGTCACAGACGGAATGAAGACGAGACTGCATCTGGAACAGGAAATACTGGATCTGCTGGAAGAAGAGTTCCCCTATACCGGGGAACAGGTGGTAACGCTTTTCCGGGAGCAGGTATCTGATTTTACCGGACGTGATCTGAACCGGCTGGACGAGGAGGGACTGGCAGAATGGATTTTTCTGGACGGAGAGAAGCATTATATTCACAATATTGTGCGAAATGTTCTTGGAAAAGATGATGAGATCCGGAAGCGGGCAGGCATTGACGGAGAGATATCGGAGGAAGAGAAAAATCTTTTCGCGGCGATTGCGGAAATGAAAGAAAAGGGCAGTATGACGGAACGTTTCCGTCTTCGTACGTCCGTTTCTTTGCATGACAGCTGTTTTCGCCCGGGAATGTATCTGAAGGCACATCTTCCCATTCCGGCTGCACTGCATCAGATTTCTGATGTGAAAATTTTGGATCACACAGACTGCAGGGTGACAATAGATCCGGAAGATTCTCTGTGCCGCGCGATCTGTTTTGAAGACAGCCCTGAGAAAAACAGGCCTTTCTTTGTGGAATACGAGTACACAGTAAAAAGTGTTTACCATGATTTTTCACAGGAAGACAGGCAGCGGGCAGAGGAGATGTTTACTGAGGATCCCGGTGTTGGCGTCTGGTTGGAGGAGCAGAGTCCTCATATTCGTTTTACACCGTATCTGCGCAATCTGGCAGAACAGATTGTGGGCGAAGAAAAGGATCCTCTGAGGGAGGCAGAAAGGATTTACGATTACATCACGACGAAAGTCAAGTATTCTTATATGAAGGAATACTTTCTGATTCCTCAGATTCCGCAGTACTGTGCCGAAAATCTGCGGGGAGACTGCGGTGTTCAGGCGCTGCTGTTTATCACACTCTGCAGAATCTGCGGAATCCCTGCCAAATGGCAGTCCGGTCTGTATGCGGTTCCCGGCTACGTAGGACCCCATGACTGGGCCATGTTTTACGTCAGACCGTACGGCTGGCTGTATGCAGATCCGTCTTTTGGCGGTGCGGCATTCCGTGAGGAAGATGAGGAGAGACGGAAGTTTTACTTTGGAAACCTGGATCCCTTCCGCATGGTGGCCAACAATGCTTTTTCTGTGCCCTTTGCGTGCCGGAAGCGTTTTCGCCCCATTGATCCGTACGATAATCAGAGCGGTGAGATCGAGTCGGAGGAGCGCGGATTTGCGTCCCGTGAAGTGGAAAGCACAAAAGAGATTCTTTCATTAATCCATTGACAACAGAAATAGATGATGATATAGTAAGGGAAAATCTGAGCTTTATTGGGTGTATTAGTTCGAGGAAGAGCATAGATCCACGATACACTGAATAAGTATTAGAATGATAGAGGTCGCGTGATTCATCAGTACACTGCAGGATGTGTTCAGGCACAGAGGAGAGCAGGGGAAAGGGAGGAACGCCGAAAGAGGACAGTGCCTGAAGCTGTTTTTCTTGGGCATATGGTGAAAAACCGTATGACTGTCATCGCACTGCGATGGAGGGCTATCTG
>JAXEBU010000142.1:0-39873 GCA_034093895.1 Candidatus Choladocola sp.
AGTATTTGCAAAACACGGCGTCTTCCCGGAAGAAAATGTACTGGGACAGAAATTTGTGCTCTCTGCCATACTGTACACAGATACCAGAAAATCCGGCCTTACCGACTCCCTGGAGGATTCCACTCACTACGGAGAGGTAAGTCATTTTATGAAAGCTTTTGTTGAAGGACATACCTTTCGGCTTCTGGAAAGCGTGGCAGAACAGCTGACACAGGAGCTGCTCCTCTCCTTTCCGCTGATTCGGAAAGTGGATCTGGAAATCAAAAAACCATGGGCCCCCATCGGTCTTCCGCTGGATACGGTCTCTGTCCGGATTGTACGGGAATGGCATACAGCATACATTGCCCTCGGATCCAATATGGGAGAGAAAAAAGCGTATCTTGATATGGCGGTCCAAAGGCTGGACGAACACCGCTGCTGCCGCGTTGTGAAGGTTGCCGACTATATCAATACGTCTCCCTACGGCGGCGTTGAACAGGACGATTTTCTCAACAGTGCACTGGAGCTTCAGACACTCCTGACACCGGAAGAGCTTCTCGATCTGCTCCATGAAATTGAGCAGGATGCAGGACGCAAACGGCTGATCCACTGGGGCCCCCGTACCCTTGATCTCGATATTCTCCTGTATGACCAGCTGGTGCTGGATACGGAAGATCTCCACATCCCGCATATCGACATGCAGAACCGCGATTTTGTTCTGATTCCGCTGGCGCAGATCGCAGCTTACCGCAGACATCCGGTGCTGAACCGGACCATCGGAGAGCTGAAAGACCATCTGTTCTCAGGCAGCACGGGCGCGGCCTGAGAACCGGAAAGAGCTGCCGCATATCAGTGCAGCAGCTCTCCGTTTATTTTTCCGGTTTTCTGAACAGATACAGAATTCCGCCGTAAAATCCGCAGGTCATTCCGCCCAGCATACTCCACTGGATCACCTGAACCGCCACGGAACCGCTGTCTGTGATCACGGATACTGCGGCTGCCAGCACTGATGCAGCCAGACTCCACAACAGGGTATTTATGATTAAGAACAGCTTTTTTCCGTCTCTGCCAGAATATTTCTCCGCCCGTTCTGCTATTTTCCATACAATACTGTACATACTTCTCCACCTCTCTGTTTTTCAAGAGCATATCAGATGTCTGTAAAACCGGTCGGAGAAATATGTAAATTTACTGTAAAACTTTTGTATAGATGATAATGTAATTCCTGTCGTCCGGATCAGAGTTCGACTGTCCGGTGTGACAAAATCTCAATGGACAATTCCACTTCCATCCGTCTGTCCTTCTTTTTCTGCGTTTCTGCGAAACTGCGCATTTCCTCTTCCGTCTCAAACCACGCCGGATACTCGTGACGAAATCCATCGTACCCGATGCCTGTATAAATCAAGAGAAAAAACTTGTCCATATTGTCCTCCTTATCTGAGCTGTCAAATACTGTTGTCCTGCCACTCAGCAGATGATGGCCAGGATTTCCTGATACTTTCGCTTTTGTAAGGAGTATCGGAAACAGTCTGCCTCATCTCGTCCGGTCAGCAGGAAAAACAATTCCCGTCTGATGTCTGGCTTCATCTATTATTTTCATTGTCATTTCTGAAAATGCAAGATACTCGTGGTTCCATTTTCCCTCTGCTGCCAGATCGCGGAACACAGCCAGCTCATAAACCATATTGTTCTCTGCCGGACTGTAGGGAAGAAGTTCTGTCGTGCCGTCTCTTCCGATTCTGGTCAGCTTCTTCGGTGTGGAAAGTTTGTCGACCGTAAGTGTCCCGTTTTCTCCCTGAATGATACTGGGGAATGCGGATTCCGTAATCTTGGAATAGACAATTTCAACCTGCATGGAACCATAATTCATAAGCAGTATTCCGCAGCCCTCCATCCCGTTTCTGAGAAATGAAGATTCCGCATGAATCTTCTCCGGCATGCCAAAGAGCCTTACACAGAAATGTACACAGTATACCCCGATATCCATAATGGCTGCATTGGAAAATTCCGGATTAAACGCATTCAGAATAATTCCATCTTTGAACTTATCATATCTGGAAGAATACTGACAGTATTCAATTGTTGCACGGCGGATCGGACCGATTTCCGGCATTTGGTCCAGCAGTATCTGACAGGCAGGATCATGAACCGGCCGCATAGCTTCCAGCAGCACGACTTTATTCCGAATCGCTGCCTCCTTCATCTGCTGAAATTCTGACATATTTGTAGCTATAATCTTTTCGCACAGTACGTGTTTTCCTGCATCCATTGCCGCCACAGCCTGCTGACAATGGGCAAAGTTCGGACTGGCAATATAAACTGCATCTATTTCATCTGAATGTATAAATTCATCAAAATCTGTAAAAACAAGTGGAATCCCGTATTTTTCAGCAAATGCAGCTCCCGTCTCCTGCTTTCTGGAAAAAACTGCGGCAGCCGTTATCCCTTCCGTCTGCTCCAGTGCCTCTGCCATCCAGCCACTGACAAAATTGGTTCCCACAATTCCTGTTCTCAGCATAATTATTCCTCCACAGTATTTTTCTTCTATTCTACATCGATTCCTGTCAGGAGTCAAAGTAAAATGGCATATGATCCCATAACAGAAAAAAAGAGCACTCAATGAATGGTCACTGAATGCTCTTTTGTATTTTACTGTTTCAGACCTGTCATGTGTGAAATCAGCAGGTCAGAGTATAATATGCAACTTCATCCACTTCGCGGTTGGTTGCAATCAGAATATCCTTTCCATCATGCATAAAATGGAATACATTGGCCGGTCCGCGATCTTCATCGATGATTTCCACTGCATAGCCCTTCGCTTCTTTGTCATAACGAATCGCAAAGAGATTTCTCTTTCCCTTTCTGTGTCCTACTACGAAAGCAGGACGTCCGCACAGTTCTCCGCCGTAAATTGCGTGGGTAAACTCAGCCGGCTCCGGGAAATCATATACCTTTGTAAACACTCCGTCCATCTTCTTGTAAATGGAAATCTGCTCTCCGTGGAACGGTGCCAGAACGCACAGCTCTTTTTCTCCGTCTTCATCCAGGTCAACCAGTACTGCATCACTGGCCGGAGTTTCCAGCAGCGTCTCTATTTTCCATTCTGTCTCACCTGCTGCCGGCGGTGTAAAGCGGAATACACCCTCGTTGCAGGAAATAACAGAAGTCGGTACACCGTCTTCCATCACACGGAAGTATCCATGATTCTTGAGCATATTATCTTTCAGAACCGTAAGCTCAAGCTGATGCTCCTGGTCGAATCCGGAAAGATCAGCCGGAAGCTCTGCTGCGTATACCTTACCCGGCATACTCCAGTCTTCCTTATACTCATGTCCTGACTTCAAAGCACATGCGATAAGATATACTTTTCCGTCTCTCGTCAGAAGATCAAATCTGTGTACGTGGGGAAGGTCCACCAGTGTGCGGATCTCCCAGTCACCCTTTGCCTTCGGAGTAACAATGACAATCTTTGCTTCTTTTGAATCATTCGGTGAGTAAAACTTATAAGTAGACAGGAACTGTCCGTCTGTTCCCGGTACCTGAACCATGCTCATAACTCCACCAGGTCCGTCCCAGACTTTATCTTCCAGATTTCCGTCCAGGTCAAACAGATAACATGGATCCTGCTTCTCTGCTGCTACCAGAATATGATCCTTGCCCTGATAGTGAAGCGGGGCAATAGAATAACATTTTGTCAGATTTGAAATTACCTTCTTTTCAATATTCATTGTAATCTTTTCCTCACCTTATACAATCTACATGCGATCCAGAATGTTGCCCATCATGGTTCTGGCAAAATCCAGATCCTTCTTCCATTCCGGATTTCCGGTATACCAGAATTCCGTCACGTATTTACGGATACCGAGTTCCCATGCAGTCTGAATCATTTCTTCAAATTTTACATGACCTGTTCCGAAAGGAATCTCACGGAATTTGCCCGGAACGGTCTCTTTCAGATGCATAGCCACCAAATGGCCCTCTCCTGTTCTCAGATCATCCAGCACGTTTGTTCCGTAAGTAACTGCTGCATTCGTAATATTACCTGCATCCGGATATACGTTCAGATACGTAGAATTCACAATATTAACGTATTTCATGGATTTCTCCACCGTATTCATGAATTCTGTCTCCATCGTCTCAAATCCGAGTACAACGCCGGCACGTGCAGCCATCAGGACAGATTTTTTCAGATTCTCTTCAAAACGTTTTTTCGTTTCTTCGGAAGATTCTTCATAATATACATCGTATCCGGCAAGCTGAATAATTCTCACGCCGAGATCATCTGCCAGTGTAATTGCCTTCTCCATGATTTCCATACCGCGTGCACACGTAGCAGGATCATTGCTGCCCAGCGGATACTTTCTGTGACCGCTCAGGCACATGGTTCTGATCGGAACACCGATCTCTGCCATCAGATCAACAAGCTCTGTTCTCTCTTCTCTGGACATATCCAGTCTGGCAAGTTTCTCGTCAGTCTCATCAATACTGATCTCAACAAAATCATATCCTGCCTCTTTTGCTGCGCAGAGTTTTTCTCTCCAGGACAGCTCCTTCGGCATTGCTTTCTCATACAGTCCTAATGTATATTCTCTCATTTTAAATTCTCCATTACTTTTTCTACTGTGCTCTGACGAATGACATTCTCAGCCATCTTCTGAGCTTCCTCAAATGAGGTATTGCGAAGCTGATACTTGATTCTCGCAGCTGTATTTGCTGACATACTGAATTCATCCAGCCCCATTCCGAGCAGAAGTCCGGATGCCTTCTCATCTCCTGCAAACTCACCGCACATACCTGCCTTTGCACCATGATGGTGTGCTGCCTGAATAGTGTGGCAAATCGCACGGAGTACTGCCGGATGGAAAGAGTTGTAGCGCTCAGAGATCTTCGGATTTCCGCGGTCTACTGCCAGAACGTACTGGGTCAGATCATTCGTTCCGATACTGAAGAAATCTACACACTCTGCAAAATCATCAGCCATCATCACTGCGGCAGGTGTCTCCACCATGATTCCGACCTGAATCTTCTCATCGAAAACGATTCCTGCTTCTCTCAGCTCAGCTTTACATTCCTCCAGCAGCACATTTGCCTGCTGCAGCTCTTCCAGAGAAATCATCATCGGATACATTATGCGGATATATCCGAATGCACTGGCACGCAGTATTGCGCGAAGCTGTGTCTTGAACATATCTGTCTGATCGAGACACATACGGATCGCACGGTAGCCCAGGAACGGATTCTCCTCCTTCGGGAATTCGTAATAATCCAGTCCTTTGTCACCGCCGATATCGAGTGTACGAATCGTAAGTTCCTTTCCTGCAAGAAGCTCTGCCGCTTCCTTGTATGCTGCAAACTGCTCTTCCTCCGTCGGGAAATGATCGTTTTCCATGTAAAGGAACTCACTGCGGAACAGACCGACACCGTCAATCTGATATTTCAGAGCATTCCGGATATCAGCCGGGCTGCCTACATTGGCACAGATACTGAATTTATGTCCGTCCAGTGTCTCAGAAGGAAGGGTACTCAGCTTTTCCATCTCTTCTGTCATTCTTGCCAGCTCTTCCGCTTTCTTACGGTATGTCTCCACCAGATCCTGATCCGGATCCAGATAAAGCACGCCTGCTTCTGCATCAAGAACGGCCTGCATACCGCTCTCCATTTCTCCGAGCATCGGGCCTGCACCGACAAGACACGGGATTCCCAGGTTCTTCGCAATAATGGATACGTGGCTGGTTACGCCGCCCTCTTCTGTAATAAAGCCTGCTACCAGATCCATATTCATTTTTGCCGTATCTGACGGAGCCAGATCCTTTGCTGCAATAATGCTGCGCTCCTTCATTGCTTTGAAAGGATTGTCCTCAATTCCCTTCAAGGCATACAGCAGTCGTCCGGAAACGTCCTTCATATCTGCTGCACGCTCACGCATATATTCATCATCCATGCTCTCAAATACCATCACATACTCATCACGCGTCTGCATCAGAGCAGCTTCTGCATTCATCAGAGCATCCTTTATCTTACCAGTAACACCATCGTAAATCGCAATATCGCCGACCAGTGCATAGTGAGCAGCAAAGATTTCGTTTGATGCCGCCAGCTCCAGGAGATCCTCCTGTGCTTTAGCCACAGCATCTTCAAACCTTTTGATTTCCGCTTCGATTTCTTCTGTCGCGATCTTTCTGCTGTCTGCGATAACCTCGGTCTGCTTTACTACGTATACCGGTCCGATTGCGTATCCTCTGGACGCTGTCTTGGGTACTCTCCATTCTCTCATGTCAGTTACCCTCCTGTATTATTCGCCCAGTCCGCCTTCAATCGCATCAAGCATAACCTTCAGGTCAGCCTCTTCATTTTCACCCTCGCAGATAATATCAATCGTAGTTCCCTTTGTGATACCGGCACTCATCAGAATCAGAACGCTCTTCGGATTTACTTTCTTTTCTCCGGCTACGATTGTAATGTCAGATGTCAGTTTTCCTGCAATTTTTGCAAGCTCTGATGCCGGTCTCAAGTGAAGACCAGATTTGTTGTTTACTGTAATTGTACCTTTTACCATAGCAATAACCTTCTTTCTTCATAATTTCATATTTAATATGATATACTATTTATTATTCTTTGTAAATACGGAAGCACCGATTCAGATGTTTCAAATATTTCCTGAAAAAACATCGTTTTTGCTGACCTGATGCACCTGAATTCCTTTTTCCCGGAATACATCCAGTATCTCCTTCGGTGCCTTTTCATCCGTAATCAGATGTGTGACCCGCTCGATTCCACAAGTGCGGAAACTGCTGTTATTGCCAATTTTCGTATGATCTGCCAGAATGTACGCAGTCTTCGTCGCACGTCTCAGCATCAGTTCATTCAGATTTACTTCATTTGCATTTTCTGTCGTGACGCCACACTCATCAGAAATTCCGCTGCAGCCTACAAAAGCCTTCTTGGCGTATACTTTCAGAAGATTCCGCTCTGCAAACTCTCCCACCATGGCTTCCTTCGGATACCGCAGTTCTCCCCCCGTGAGTATTACGCTCACGCCGTCCGGATGGTCACAGTTGACCGCCCTTCCATTATTTGTAATTACGGTAACATTTTTCTTATTGATATACTGCAGGACCTGAAGAGTTGTCCTGCTGGTATTTACAAACAGTGAATCCCCATCTTCCACCAGTGTAGCTGCATATCTGGCAATCAGATCACGATATAAAGCCACGTCATCCTCTCTGTTTTCCAGAAGAACATTTTCTGTCGGCACAGCACCTCCATAAAATCGAGTCAGCTTTTTCTGATCCTCCAGATACTGAAGATCCCTTCGTATTGTAATTGCCGATACTTCAAAAAGGGTTGCAAGCTCATCCACATGGATCCCGGGACATTCAACAATCTTTTCGAGGATTCTGTTTCTTCTGTTTTCTACAAATGCTCTTTCCCTTTTCATAAGACTCCTTGATTCTGCTTTTCTCAAAGCAGACACTGCTCAATCATCCAGGCAACCCCGTCTTCGTTGTTTGATCTGGTGACAAATTCTGCCGCTTTTCTGACTGAATCACAGCCATTTCCCATGGCAACCGGAAAACCGGATGCATTCAGCATCGATACATCGTTTTCGTAATCTCCGACTGCACAGACCTGATCCGCAGGTATATCGAGAATACGGGCCAGCTGTACCAGTCCCATACCTTTACTGACATCCTTATGCGATACATCCAGAAGATTATCATCAGAAGACGTATAGCCCGTCATTTCAAGGGAATCAATAAAGTCCCTTGCCAGCTGCAGCTGTCCTTCCTTCACTTCATAAATCAGAATTTTCAGCACGTTTATTCCTCTGATACATGCGAAATCATCATCAAAAGTATCAAGTGCCATCTCCGGAAAACCGTTCTCTCCGGCAATCTGATTATACTGATCAAATCTCCATTTGCGGATATTTCCCGGGGAGAAATAGCTTGTGCTCATTGTCAGTGCACTGTAATCAAGGCTGTTCTCCCGGCAGAATTTTAACAGCTTCAAAACTTCTTCTCCCACCATCGGAAGCTGCCACAACGTCTTCTTCTCCACCGGATCCCAGATCAGCGCTCCGTTTGCTGTGATCACAGGTGTTTCCAGCTTCAGATCTTTCAGATAATACGCAATCATCGGCTGTACTCTTCCTGTACACACAGAAAACCGGATGCCCTTTCGGGCTGCCGCATACACAGCAGCCCGGCTGGCATCACTGATTTTCTTGTCATCACGGAGAAGTGTCCCGTCCAGATCACTGACTACCAGACGTATTTTCTTCCCTATCATGTTTTCCCCCTGTACGAATTACGCAATTCCGTGCTCTTTCAGCTTTTCTTCCATTTCCTGAACAGACATGATATTGCGGAGACCGATCACTACAGTTCCCTTCTTTTCGGCATCCTTAAACATATTTGTAAAGTTCTGCGCACAGAGAACAACATCGAACTGAACAGATGCGCTCTTTCCTTCTGAAAGTGCACAGTGATGCAGTTTTCCCGGTTTGATTCCAAGCTTTGTCAGAACTTTCTGCAGTGTCATTTTCATCATCAGACTGGATCCTGCTCCGTTTGCACAGCAAACAAGGAAGCTCATGTTTTCTTTTGCCATTTTAATACACTCCTTTTAGAATAAATTTTTATAATTCACATATGCTCAGATTACTGTTTATTTTCCGGCTCTTTTTGCCTTCAGCTCTTTGTAAGCTTCCCAATCCTCTGTTACAAGGAAATAGCCTTCCTTGTCAGCACGATACTGGAGCTGCGGGATGATAAACAGTGCAACAGCCACGATTACAACACCTGCGTAACTTAAGTACTTCATAACGACTGTCATTACCGGCCATACAACTGCCCAGTCCCACATACCGAGATATCCGCCGTATGCTGCCATTCCAACCCATCCTGCGATCAGTGCAGAACCGAATACCTGGCAGAGACCGGAGATAAACGGCAGGATCAGAGCTGCCTTAATACCACCCTTCTCATTTGCGAAGATAGCGATTGTAGCATTATCAAAGAATACCGGAACGAATCCGCAGATTACAAGTACCGGACTCTTCAGAACAATCAGAAGCGCAATTGCAATGATCTGTCCAAGGAAACCTGCAAGGAATCCAAGCGGAACTGCGTTTGCAGAACCGAAACCAAAGATAACTGCACAGTCAACACCCGGTACAGAACCAGGAAGCAGCTTGTCAGCAATACCCTGGAAGGACTGTGTCAGCTCCGTTACGAATGTGCGGACACCGAGCTGCAGGATTGCCAGATATACTGAGAAGTACAGACAGGTCTGGATTACATAGAATACCATACTCTTTCCTTCGCCCAGGAAGCCCTGTGCTGTCAGGTAATCTCTTCCAAGGATGCAGAGGATTGTTCCGAAGAACAGCAGCATCAGGATAGAAGTACATACCATGTTCTCGTTGAAGATGGAGAAAAATCCCGGAAGCTCAAGATCATCAATCTTCTTCACTTCTTTACCGTCTTTCTTCTTGCCGAAGAGTTTCTCAGCCAGCCAGTAGTTGAGCGCCACACCGAACATCTGCTGATGAGCCAGTGTAAATCCGGCACCGTCTGTGATTTCCTGACACGGTTTAACGAGCAGGTTGGAACCTACTGCCCAGTAAGCACCAAGAAGAACTGCCATTACGAGCAGAAGTGCTGCGTTGTGCTGAAGCAGACCCGGCAGCGCGAACATGATCAGCCAGTAAGCAGTAGCTGCCTGCTGAACCTGAACGTGTCCTGTTGTGAACAGAGCACGAAGCTTTGTGTATTTGCTGAAACGAACCAGAAGAATATTTACGATGAAAGCAATCAGAAGAAGGATCATTGCATCGCCGAATCCTTTACCAAAAACTTCCTCAACGCCGGCGGTAACTGCGTTCTGTCCGAAATACGGGTCAATTACCATAGCGTCAATTTTAAATACGTCTTTCAGTCCTACAAGAACCGGACGGAAGTTGCTTACCAGTCCGCCGGAACCAACAGTAAGAATCAGGTAACCTACAATTGCCTTGAGTACACCTGCAAGTACATCATACCACGGTTTTCTGAGCAGAATATAACCAAGCATTACGATCAGACCGATCATGAATGCAGGCTGCTGCAAAATATTTGTTGAAAAATAAGTCCAGATATTCATTAAAATATTCATATCGTTTTCCTCTCACCCCCGTCAGGCGGGGATCCCTCTCCATTTTTAATCCAGATAAGTTTCCTGAATCTTCATCAGATCTTCCGGTGTTTTGGCACCTTCCAGTGCTTTCACCACATCCTCATTCATCAGCATCTCAGAAAGCTTCATCATATTTGCGAGATGCTGTTCCGGGTCACAGGAAGCCAGTGTAAAGAAAAGCTGCGCATCCTTTTCCGGATTTCCTTCTTCAAAACTTACCGGTTTTTCCAGTTTCATAAAGGCGATAGCAGTTTTGTTAACTCCAACAGCGCCCTCCTGTGAATGCGGCATTGCAACATTCGGCATAATCACAATGTACGGACCGTGTTTTTCTACACAGGCAATGATATCTTCCTTGTAGTTTGCTTCAATCGTCCCGTCCGCTTCAAGGCTTTCGCAGCTCATGCGGATTGCTTCTTTCCAGTCCTTTGCTTCTTCTGCGAATTTGTAATGCTTATTCTCCACAAAATCACGTAACATTTACTTATCCTCCGAATTTTTCAGTGTTTTCAGCCATTACAGGCAGGAACGATACGGAATGTTCTGCGGATTCTCGAAACAGTCCTCAAAACCGCGGCGGTGATGGTAATACAGTTTGTCCTTATCCTGCGGATATACGTATTTACCGCCAACCTGCCAGAAGAACGGATGGAATTTGTACTCGTTCCGGTCTTTCTTGAAATCGTACAGCAGCTTGATTTCCTCGCAGTCAGCCTGGAAGTTTGTCCATACATCCCAGTGAATCGGAACTACTACCTTACACTGCAGATTCTCAGCCATACGCAGAATATCGATCGATGTCATCTTGTCCTGCATACCGATCGGGTTCTCACCGAAGGAACCGAATGCCACATCAATATCGTAATCCTTGCCATGCTTTGCGAAATAAATGGAGAAATGAGAATCGCCGCTGTGGTAAATATTTCCGCCGGGAGTCTTCACAAGATAGTTAACAGCCTTCTCATCCATGTCTGTCGGGCAGACGCCTGTCAGCTCTTCTCTGTCCGGGCCTGTGGAATCTGTGGTAACGATACAGGTACGGTCAAAGGAATCAAGTGCAACGATCTCAATGTCTTTGATCTTGATTGTATCGCCCGGTTTTACTGTGATGCAGCGATCTTCCGGAACGCCCCATTTTACCCATGTCTCAACGGATTTCTTAGGTCCGATGAAGGGAACCGGGATTTCCTTTCCGTTCTCATCTGTGGTAGTCATACCGCTCTGCAGTACGTGTGCAGCCCACTCTGCAGACATATGATCCTGATGATAATGTGTAGCCAGCACAGCATCCACCTGTTTGAATGCAAACGGATCGATCACGAACGGAACGTTGCGCAGATTCGGCTGCATTAAACGGCCGCCGCACATGTTCGCCATCTGATGGCCAACCTTCATTTTACCGTCTCCGTGTGTACGTTTTCCATTACCGCACCACAGGTCGATTGTGATGTTTGCTCCACCCGGAGTCTTGAACCAGACACCGGTACATCCGAGCCACCACATTGCGACATTGCCCGGCTGGACCACTTCATTCTCGATGTCTTCCACAAGCCATGTCCCCCACTCCGGGAATGTACTCATGATCCAGCTTTCCCTTGTCATTTCTGAAACTTTGCTCATAAATTTTGACCTCCTTTTATGATCATTTCGTTCATTTCTCTTGTATTATATCAGTATAATTGTTCAATTTCAACGCCTTTAAATGATTATTTGCTTTTTATATGATTGTTTCTTGTAATATTTCACTGTCAAAAAAATATGGCTGCGATAGCATTTGTTATTATGCACAAATAATATTTCTTTATTTTGTATAATATAAACAAATAAACTCAAAAAAGCGGGCGCCAGATGGAAATATTGCCCTGTGCGTCCGCTTTAAAAAGCAATAAAAACGATCTTT
Organism: Candidatus Choladocola sp.; assembly: GCA_034093895.1. Lineage (GTDB taxonomy): Bacteria > Bacillota > Clostridia > Lachnospirales > Lachnospiraceae > Choladousia. The sequence goes on from JAXEBU010000142.1 coordinate 12,059, forward strand.
TACTGCTCATATAATGTCCAAAACAATCATAAATATGCAAAACTTATAAAGTGAATTCAATCTGGATTCTTCCATTGTGCGTTTTTGCCAGAAGACTCTTTTGACGATCCTCTTCAAAAACATTCTCCAGATTGTTAAAACCGTTTCTGGTACTGCTGTTTATATTGTAATCGCTCTGATTTCCGATAATTGTTCCGGTGACAAATCCGTTGCTGGTCTGCATCATAATATGATCACTGATCAGATTGCGCCCTGTCACGGCACCGTTCTGGGTCTGAAGTGACAGCTTTTGCGGAAACCTGCATTCACGGACAGAGATCAGTCCATTGCCCGCTGAGGCTTCCAGCACATCACCGCGCACATTGGAAAGTTCAATCCGGGCATTGTTTGATTTGATCTGCATCTGTTCAACACAACTGTTCTCTATCTTAATTTTTCCATTGTTGCTGAAGAACTCTCCCACCGAAAGACTGCCCAGACCGGATGCTCGGACAGATCCGTTTTTCGTGTTTATCAGAAGGTTGCCGGAGAAATTCATCGGTACCTCCAGCACCAGAATATTAAAGTCCATAAACAGATTCAGCCAGTTAAGATAAAAACCGCTTTTCATTTCATGGTGAAAGGAAAAAACACCGTCTTTCTCTTCAAAGGTAACAAAATCCTGTCCTTCCTTCGGCTTAAAGTACGCTCTGACAGGTCCTTCCTCCACTGTTTTAATACGAACCCTCAGATTTTCCGTTTCCACACGAACCGTATGAATCAGTTCGGAAGACTCGTACTCCTGTTTCTTATCTTTTGTGCTCTCTCTGCTTTTTGCTTTCGCCGTATAAACCACGATTCCGCCGTAGTCTGCCCGGATCTTTCTGGCCACTTCCTCCGGTGACTCAAATTTTTCCAGAATTTCTTCTTCCGAAAAGCCCTGCTCCAGCCCATCGTAAATCAGCTCTGTATAAAAATCTTCAATCTGAGAAAGATCCTCCCCCGGCAGATCCATCAGCTGATATTTCAGTTTTTTCAGATACTCTTCTTTTTTCATCGCTCCATCCCCTCCTCATAATTCATTTCATCACCGGACGTACGATCCCCTTCCAACTGTGTCTCTGACTGATATTCCAGGTTCTGTACGACTTCGACTTCCGGCTGCATCTCCGTATATTGTCCGGCTGCGACTTCCGGCTGCGGCTCCATACTTTTATTTTCCGAAGGTGCTTTCCGGTTCTCTTCTGATACAAACTGATACATTTCTTTCAGTTCATTCCATTCATCGAGAAACTGATCAATTTTGTGTTGTCCCGCTTCTGTCAGTTCATAATATTTCCGCATCCGGCCATTGTATTCCTGACGGTATGTTTTCAGACATCCATTCTGTTCCAGACGTTTCAATATCGGATACAGTGTGGATTCTGAAATCTCAATACACCGCTCCATCTCCCGGATGATCATGTAGCCGTAAGAGGGTCCTTTTTTCAGGACAGCGAGCACACATACCTCCAGGATTCCTTTTTTTCTCTGTACATCCAAGTCTATTCCTCCTTTTCTTCTGAACTGAGTTCTATGCTCTCCATAGCATACTATGTAATATATAATATATGCTGTATATAATATACTATTCATTACATAGTATGTCAACCCAAAAAAACCGGCTGGATGTTGTTTCAGCCGGTTTTTGGAGCGCAAATTTTTCACTCGTGGGTCTGAAAGCTCACGCTTTACGTTTCGTTTATTCCTGTTTCTGCATAATCAGAGAGTTTTCAGAGGAATTCAAAATCTCCATAAACTCATTTCCGGTAATCGTCTCTTTCTCATACAGATACTTTGCCAGTTCATGAAGCTTCTGCATGTTGTCAGAAAGCAGCTGTGTTGCCTTATCGTACTGCTTCTTCACAAGCTCAACCACCATTTTGTCGATATCAGCTGCCGTATCTCCGGCACATGCCAGCGAGGTATCTCCTCCTATATACTGGCCGGTCACCGTTTCCAGCGCCACCATACCGAACGTATCGCTCATGCCGTACCGCGTAATCATGGCCCGCGCCAGCTTCGTAGCCTGCTCGATATCGTTGGAAGCACCTGTCGTTATGGAATGGAATACGAGCTCTTCCGCCACACGGCCGCCGGTAAAGGTAGCAATCTTGTTCTCCAGCTGTTCCTTGCTCAGAAGATTATGCTCCTGCTCATCCACCTGCATCGTATAGCCCAGCGCACCGGAGGTACGCGGAATGATTGTAATCTTCGTAACAGGAGCCGAATGCGTCTGAAGCGCAGCCACCAGAGCGTGTCCGATCTCGTGATAGGACACAATCAAACGCTCCTTCTCAGAAAGTACCTTGTTTTTCTTCTGATATCCTGCAATGACAACTTCAATGCTCTCCTCCAGATCCGCCTGCGTCACAAATTTCCTGCCGTCCTTTACAGCACGCAGGGCTGCCTCATTGACCATATTGGCCAGTTCCGCACCGGACGCACCGGACGCCGCCCTTGCAATCGCATTAAAATCAACGGAGTCGCTCAGCCTGATCTTCTTTGCATGTACCTTCAGAATCTCTTCTCTTCCCACCAGATCCGGCAGCTCCACCGGAATTCTGCGGTCAAAACGGCCGGGACGCAAAAGTGCAGGATCCAGAGACTCCGGACGGTTCGTCGCACCGAGAATAACAACACCCTTGGATCCGTCAAAACCATCCATTTCCGTAAGCAGCTGGTTCAGCGTCTGCTCACGCTCATCATTTCCCGTCATGCCCTGGGCATCACGCTTCTTACCGATGGTATCAATCTCATCAATAAATACAATACAGGGAGCTTTCTCATTGGCCTGCTTAAACAGGTCACGCACCTTGGCTGCACCCATACCGACAAACATCTCAACAAAATCCGATCCGGAAATCGAGAAAAACGGTACTTCAGCCTCACCGGCCACAGCTTTTGCCAGCAGTGTCTTACCGGTACCCGGAGGTCCTACCAGAAGTGCTCCTTTCGGCATCTTGGCACCGATCTCCTGATACTTCTGCGGAGAATGAAGAAAATCCACAATCTCCATCAGCGCTTCCTTCGCCTCATCCTCGCCGGCCACATCCGTGAACTTGATTCCCGTCTCGCTGGCCACATAGACCTTCGCATTGCTCTTTCCGAAAGACATGGCATTTCCCATGCCGTCCCCCATCTTTTTCATCATCATTTTTGAAAGAAGCTGGCCAATCAGAACAAAAATAAAGATTGGCGCCACAAAAGACAGCAGGAAGCTCAGAATCGGATTCATTTCCTTTTCTTTTACTTCACCGAACTCACAGCCGGAATTATAAAGCCGATCCACAAGTGAGTCATCATTAAACGTCACCGTGCTGTACAGCTGATCATTCTTATCTGTAAAGTAAATATTATCTTTCTCAACCTGCGCCACCTTAACCTGCTTCTGATCCAGCATATTCAGGAAAGTACCGTAATCCACTTCCTTCACATTGCCTTCCAGGTAACCGGGCATCAGAATCAGATTCAGAACCACAATCACCGCAAGTACAATCAGATAATAAAAAATCATCGGGCGCTTTGGCTTATCAACCTTTTGCATATCACTCACCATCCCTTTTCCGGGTTTACCCGATACCGAATCGGGCTACCTGTATTTATGAGTCTATTTTACCTGAATCACCCGGAAAAACAAGTTAAAAAAAAATGAAAAGTATAAACTGTATCAAATCAGAATTCAGCTTCCTGCAGATAGCGGTGCAATGCATCCTGCCAGGTCGGCAGCGGTTCAAATCCGTTTTCAGTCAATTTGCTTTTATCCAGTCTGGAATTGAATGGGCGCTTCGCCTTCGACATTCCGTACTCCTCCGTTGTCACCGGAAGAACGGTCAGATGGTCTGCATCATATTCCGAATGCCCCATTGCTTCTGCCTCTTTAAAAATAGCACACGCAAACTCATACCAGCTGATATAGCCTCCCTCATTCGTCACATGATAATAACCGTACTTTTCCGTTTCAATCATATCCACCAGCAGCCTCGCCAGGTCATACGTATACGTCGGTGTACCGATCTGATCCTTTACCACCCGCAGAACATCGTGATTCTTTCCGATATTCAGCATCGTCTTAATGAAATTCTTTCCATTGACACCAAACACCCAGGCGATGCGGACAATAAAGTACCGATCCAGATTACCGGAAACCGCCAGCTCTCCTTCCAACTTTGTCTGTCCGTACACATTCAGCGGTTTATATGCCTTACAGTCCGGCTGCCACGGCTCCGTACCCTGACCGTCAAACACGTAATCCGTAGACAGATATACCATCTTGCAGCCCAGTTTCCTGCACGCGAGGGCAATATTTTCCGTTCCGCCCGCATTCACCAGCCGAACCTTCTCCACCTTATCGTCATCCTCCGCCAGGTCCACAGCCGTCCATGCCGCACAGTGTACCACTACATCGGGACTGATCTCATTCAGAATCGCTTCTACAGAAGCCCTGTCAGTAATATCCATGGAAACGTATGGCATCCCTGTCACTGCAGTACCATCCTGAATACCGCTGTACTGTGGCGCCAGATCAGATCCGACACCCTCATAATTTCTCTTTGCTAATTCATTCATCACGTCGTGACCCAGCTGGCCAGCGACACCGGTTACTAATACTTTCACAGTTAAGTCTCCTTTCAGTTTTTCATGCTTTCAATGCCCCAACATAAATTTCAGCTTTGAATTTGAAATAATAATATTACATATTGTGAGAGCAAAAACAACAAATATGAGTTCAATCACTCTCTCACACAGCATTGCATAATCATTTGGAAAATTCTCAAATGGAATTCCCACAATCTGAAACACGCTGCGCACAACAGGAATCATTATTGTCTGATGCCATGCGTAATACAGCAGACTGTTTCTTCCAATATACTTTATTAATCGATTCGTAAAATAATGCGAAATCAGAACCACACAAAATATACCTGCAAATGCAGACAAGAAAGAGAATGGCGGAAAGCCATATTTTGATTTGAACATCTCCATACCTGCACCGGAAATCTGTCTTCCCCAATAGCCAAATGCAATATTAACCAGGACACATACACAAAGACACAGGACAGATATTTTAATGCTCATTTTCTCTTTCAGTTTTGGGTAATATATTTTTAAAACATACCCGCAAAAAAAGAAAGAAAGGCCCGTCAGACAGACATCAATATTCCAGGGTAATGCAGGTCCACCGATTTTATAATACTCCAATCCCAGTAACAGTGCCAGCAATACAACTATTGCGGTTACACTTAGTTTTTTACATATTTTTAGTATTATATAAAAAATCAGATTAAGAAAAAACAGACAGGCTATGTACCATAATGTCAGGTACCGTTTCTGAATTAAAAATTTCAAAAATACAGTAACAGCAAATTCACGCCGCAGCACTCCTGACTGAACAGTGTCTTCCATAATCTTAAACAGCACCATCGGTATTCCCAGTGCGAAATACGGCACCAGTATGGCTTTACATTTTCGTTTAAAAAATGTCTTAAAATCATATTTCGTACTGAAAACAAACCCTGATAAAAAGAAAAACAACGGCATATGAAAAGTATAGATCCATACTTTATATTTACCAATGCCAAGGTGAGAAAACATGACCAAAAGCATCCCATACCCCTTCGCCATGTCAAGCCAGTCTATGCGTGTATTTCTCTTTAAATCATTATGATGCATACTTTGTACCATCTCGGCTCCCAACTGTGTCATATTACCTTTCGTATCATGCATAAAGAAATTATCTTTGTCAATACGCTCACTCATATTGCAATACGAAAATATTCTTGCTGTAAAAACCATTAACAATTACAACTGCTGATCCTACGCATCCATAAATACAAAACAAGTACAAAACAGAAAAATCCACCGCAGATCATCAACCCCATTTTTCCTGAGCAGAAAGGTATTTTCTGTTCATGATACACCTGTAAAAGCAGGTCATACGGAGAACATTCATTATTCACCCTGCAGATTCCATCATACATGTCAACATATGGTGTACATCTGTAATTGAATACCATTTTACCAATGCTCTCCTTATTTCTGACTAATTTCAAAGTGTATTTTTGTTTTCCATCCGGTCGTATCTGTCCGGTCGACAACACTACATACTCTTTCCCGTTTATACCTTCTGAACTAATATCCCCGGAGAATAATTCTGTGCCGCTTTCATCCATTAAAACCGCCTGGTAGACACAAATCCCCTCACCATCGGCACTTACATACAGGCTGATTTTATTAAACGCTTTTTGAGCATAGAATTCCTGTTCAATGGTTTCTTCCGGTTCTCCTGTATCAATTGCTCCCCTGGTAAGAGTGGACACTGTACGGACACTATAGTCTTTCTGCTTCACCTGCTCCACAGATAACCCATGATACATCATAGCACAAAACAATAACAAACAAGAAAAACCTGCCACAACCACCATTGATTGTTTTGGTGAACATATCACGTTTGAAACTGCAGTTGTTTTTTTCTGAAGAGCTTCTCCTCCATACACTGCTATCAACAGCATAATATAAACAAATGGAACAGAATAAGATTCCTTTATTTCCCAGAAGCAGTAAAACAGAATACCACCAAATAGTGATAAAATGTAAAGGAACTGATATCCGTGAATTTCCTTTCTTCTTAATAAACGAATACATGCAGACGCAATCAGCAGTAACGTTGCAATTCGAAACGACTGACAATACAGCCGAAACAAATCGTCCTTGTCACCTGCAATCCAGGAATACAGTCTTCCAATATTTCGATCCTGGGCAATTCTTCCACTCAGTTTTGCGTCTCCATAAGCCCAGTTAATGACCATTTTATCATACTCAAACTTAATAAAATCTGCAATTCCAAGTTTTCTGTAATTCTGTATCGTTTTCTGCAAAGTCGCTGACGCTTTTTCTTCTTTTGTCTCAAAACTGTCTGTATAGGAATCGTCCTCTGAATTGCATCGTCCCGTTCCGTGGGAAGCTGTCATCAGCCAGTGCCCTATCGGGAAATTACCATCCTCAACTGAGCTGAAATAAAAATGATTTAAATCAGTAATTCCTCTGAAAAGCAACACCCCAACCAGACAGAAAGTGGTCATGCATAGAATCAATTTTTTTGTATTAAACTTCTTCTTCAGAAACATAAGAGCGCACATCACGAGAGCAATCAGAGGAATATCCGATGTTGGCCGAATAAAATACCCCAGCACAGCAAATAACGCTTCTGCTATGCTGTAAACTGCTACCTTACCGATGCTTTGTGACTGCCAGATGCAAATACCAAAATATAAAATTCCCATTATAAGAGGCATCCCGAAGCTGGTGGAATAGGTCCAGAAAGCAAGCAAATAATATACAGGATTCATCACACAGAGAGCGAGCACCTTTACTGCCGTGCGCAATCCTCCCGTTTTCAGGGCAATCAGCCAAACAAAGACAGTGCTTACCATGATGCCGCAGGCACTGAAAAAATACAAAGGTGTCCAGATATCTTCAATTCCTAAAGTGAGAAAAAATCTGAAAAAATATACAAAAAAGATCGTCAGTAAATAATTATTCTTATACCGTGCAAAATACTGAGTCCAGGCAATCGGGACCTTCCCGGTATCGATGATCTCTAAAGCCTTATTCGTCAGATGCAGAGGATCTGTAGTCGGTACCGGATGAAGATTACACAGCAATACTGCAAAAATTGCACTCATTGTAACAAACAGAAACACTGTCACAATTTTTAACTGTGTTTCTGAAAAACATTCAAACCACCGGAATAAAAGCATGATAAATACTATTATCATACCTGAAAGCAAAATTGGCAGCAAAAATCTGACCGGTGCATCCATGGTTTTCTCAAACACAGTATCATAAGCAATCTGTGCACTTCCAACACCAATTCCCACACAAAAAAGCAGTACGAAAACTACTACAAACCGATAAATCAGCAAATTAAGTTTTACTCTACCTTTATGCAGCATGTCAGTCTCCCACCATATCCTTTATTCAAATACTCCTGCACAGAATATCCTTTTTCTTTCACAGCTTCAATTACTTTCAAATACCTCTCATCGCCTCCGCTGCTTCTCCACAGCCAGAATTTCTGCGGCAGGTTTTCATAATCCATCTTCGATGCCGCCAGTACATTCTGTTGGTAATCAGCATTTTCGCCCTGAACTATATAGTAATTAAATCCACTTTTCGCATTATCAAGTAAATAAGTTGTATCATTATACCCTTTATTGTTCAACCATATTTCAGCAATCTGATCATCATATGATTTGTTCCAGTTCTCAACTATATTGGGAAAAGCAAATACTGCGATCAATACGGATACCATAAAGGTACCACCCAGAACAGCATATTTTATTTCCTGTGAACGGATTCGCTTCAAGCATTCCATAAAAATAACCGGTATGACAATGCAAAACAGTGGAATATAAAAATAACTGTATCTGCTGTAAAACCCTGCACTTTGGCCCGGATGAACCATTGCATAAATGTGCAATACTACCAGGATATAATGAAATATATAAGCCACCAACAATACAAGGATCAGGCTGACTTTAATCCATTGTTTTCTCATTTTAAACAAAAGCCAAAATGCTGCCGTCAGCAGCAAAATACTGAATATATTAATCAAATATCCTGTAATCTGATCCAGATTCAAATTCCATAAATAACCCACAAGCTGACCTATAACAAGCGGTAATTCTTTTATATTATCAGCAGTAAAAGAGACTATTGTATCCGCAGAACCAATTTCATTATTGGCCATCTGAATCCGGGCAAAAAACCAGTACAAAGGAGCAGCAAACACGATCAGACACAGAGCATAACCGACTGTTACTGCCACAATCCTTTTTCTCTTTTTTTCTCCTAAAACATTCGCATAAAACAATACGAGTAACGGAACAACTACGAAGAAACTGCCATATTGACTGTACATGGCGCCGACACACATCAGTACAAACAGAATTGCTGATCTGGTACTTTTTGTATCCACCGCCTGTATATAATAATAAATACTGCCAAAAAGAAACATCAGCATCAATGTATATTCTGAACATTCCTGAATACAATAAATCCACTGATATGAAATGCTCAGCATGACTAACGCAGCAGATGCAACGTATGCTGTATACATTTTTTTCAGAGATAAATACAGAAAAATACCCGCAATCGTTCCGATAATTACATTAAAAAACCGAAACCATTCAATGCTGTTACTGATGCGAAGCCAGAAATGCATGACGAAATTATAGAGCGGCGGCTGAAATGTTTTGATAATCTGCTGATACATACTGCCATCTCTGGTCGACAACTGCGAAATCCGATATTCCACCCATTCATCTGTCCACAACGCAGAATGCATTAAATTATAAGACATCAAAAAAACAAAGAAAACAAACGATGCCGCAGCTACAAATTTTGCCGGATTATTTTTATTCTTTTCACATAACTCCATGATGTTCCCTCTTAATTATTTATGCTTTTCTTAATTGTGCATGCTTTTCTTAATTGCACGAAAATCTTTGACCGCCTGTATTCCGATTTTTGTGATTTTTTTCATATTAATGGAATTCACCCCACCCTGTCTGGGGCGAAATGTGATCGGAATGAATGTTACACGTTCCTTCCGATCCAAAAACAAAACTGTCAGCATTACATTTGAAAGGTTAAACTTTTCAGGGATCACAGGCAGATACTTTTCCAAAAGTTCCCGTTTCATTAAGCGATACGGTGTGTTCGCATCTGTAACATTTAACCCAAAAATCAATCGCAGTACAAGTTTCAACGTTTTTGTTACTACTATTCTCGAAATTCCATCTTCTCTGTGATTTCTATATCCAATCACAGCATCATTCTGATCACGAACATTCCAGAACTGTTCAAACTCTGACGGTAACGTCTGACCATCAGAATCTGTTTGAAAAACAAAATCTGCCTTTTTATCAACAGCGTACTGATATCCAAACAAAAGCGTTGCACCGTGACCTTCGTTCTTCTTTGTAATCGGTTCTAAAAGAGGGTATTCCTTCTTTAATCTCTGCAAAATAATATAAGTATCATCTTTTGAGCCATCATCAATCACAACCAGGCGGGATTCTTCCCCTGCCATCTGAACAATCGGATACCACTCCCGGACAACATTTTCTATGTTGTCTGCCTCATTATATGCCGGAATTACTATGTACAAACTATTCATAACAACTCTTCCCTCGTAAAATATTTTGTATGTACACAAATATGCCTATTCCGTTAAAATATACGGACTCATCTTATAACCAAGTTCTTCCATTCTTTCCATCAATGATTCCCCTTTTACATAAACGATATCATACTCAGCATTCTCATAATCAAAATCTTCAAACAGATAGTAATCATCGTCATACCAGGTCAGATCAATATCTCCGTGTTTGCTGATAATAAAATAATTGTCCTGATTCAGCTGTTCCTCCTGATTTTTTCCGAACATCTTATACTCCATCAGCTGTGATTGATAAAACTGAATTTTAATGCCTGACAAACCACCCTTTAAAACATATGGGTATTCATCAGCCATGTCCTCTTCAAACTCTTGCATAAACGAAACGACTTCTTCTGTAGCCTCTACAACGTAATCATTGGATGCCTTTCGAATTTTAATATAATTCACATGAATCAGCATGAGATCACTGACAAGAACTACGACAAGCACTACATATGGCGTCCTTTTTTTCCTGATCAACGAAATCATAAGAATAGCCATCATTAATACAAGCCCCAATACAGCCGCCAGAATAAGTGCTTTTTTTTCATAATACTCACCTGACAGTATTCTTGCCGGGTTTGAAACTGTCTGAAACGTATTTAATACAATAGTATTATATATATATCCTGTATACCGAACAGCAATAGGCAATATTTTCCAAATCCATAATCCTGTCACTCCCACTGCTGCAACGATACTCAATAATTTACCTTTCCATTTCATCCAGTCAGTCTTACAGCAAAGGGCATACAAAGCAAGAAATACTACCATACCTGCTCCACAAATCGCATAACGATCATATAAAAGACGGTCTACGCGTCTTTCCAGTTCTTTCGTCGCTAATGCAATATATGTGCCCCTGAAAAACAACGCCCCAACTGCATAATAGCCGAAAAATGTCAGCAATGAAAAAACAGCGGTAACGGATTCACTCACGGATACCATATTACCTCTTTTTCTCAACACTTTTGCCATAGTAAACAGGCCTGTAATCGTACCAATCAGTACAAGTCCCTGGGTTGAAAAAATCAGTGTAGCCATCCAACTGACACATAGCATCACAAGATCTTTTATCGCTGAAAAGGAAAAAATGTTAAAAAGTCCACCCACATCTGTAGTCTCAAGGGCATTTGCATTCAAACCGCTCAAAGAATAAAGAGCGTTTTTTAAATAACCTCCGATTTCTGAATCAGCATAAAATACCAGAACCAGAGTAATTATTACTGATAGCCAATGCAAAGATCTCTTTTTTAAAAAAAGACGTGTCAAAAAAGCGCTTAGAAACAGAGCTATAATCAATACAATACCCCTGGTATGTGCCATATATGCACACCCGCATAATACTACAGACAATATCGTATTCATTATTCGTTTCAAATATCTGCCTTCGTCGGATGCATTCAAAGTCTCCAAAAATGTCAGTAGAACATACCACGGTAAAACTCCGAGAAGATAATCTCCACGATAGTAAAATGTATAAAGTGCCATTGAAGGAACAAGACATACTGCCATTCCGATCAGTACTGAAATCCTGACTGAACTCACTTTTAGATGTCTTCTGCAAATCACATATACTACCGGAACAATACTGGCCTGAATGATCGCCTGCAAAATCATAGAAAAACGGTAGATCATATCCGGAGCATTTAAGAAAGCAAACAAGGGCACAGTCATCAGTGCCTGAATAAAACGATAATAGTAACCACCCAGTGAATCGATCATCCAACTCCAGTCATAACCGGTAACCCAGGCAGCATTCGCCATCGTTGTTGTCTCATCACTGATTACTGGCACAGACAGTTGAGCCGCATAAAGGCAAAGTATTCCTGCAGTCAGCAGTGTTCCTGCCAGTATTTCTCTATACTTTCTTCCAAATTTTCCTTTTGCAATCAAAACCCACTCCTCCTGAGTTGCTGCCAGTTATACCCCTAATTCATTTTTTACACATTTTAGTGCCTCAGCAACAACATGGTGCATGTCAAAATACTTATACATGCCAAGCCGTCCACCAAAGATAACATTGGGTGTTTTATCAGCAAGTTCTTTGTATTTTTTATATAATTCATTGTTTTTCGTATCATTCATCGGATAATAAGGTTCATCACCTTTTATCCATTCTGCAGGATACTCTCTGGTAATTACAGTTTTGGGAATTTTTCCTTCTTTTTCACCCTGACATCCAAATTCAAAATGTTTATGTTCAATGATTCTTGTATATGGAATTTCATATTCTGTGTAATTAACTACAGCATTACCCTGATAATTCTCAACATCTAATACTTCAGTTTCAAATCTGAGTGAACGATATTCTAATTCTCCATAGCAATAGTTAAAGTACTCATCAATCATTCCGGTAAAAATCACTTTTTCTGCCATGGTTTCCAGTTCATTTCGATTTTCGAAATAATCTGTATTTAAGCAGACTTCTATTCCATCGAGCATTTTTTCAATAATCTGTGTATATCCGCCTATCGGAATTCCCTGATAGGCATCATTAAAATAATTATTATCATAAGTAAAACGCACAGGCAAACGTTTGATAATGAATGCAGGAAGTTCAGCACAAGGTTTCCCCCACTGCTTGCCAGTATATCCTTTCACCAGTTTTTCATAAATATCCGTTCCAACAAGACTGATCGCCTGTTCTTCAAGATTCTGAGGCTCCACAATACCGGCTGCTTTCACCTGTTGCTCAACTTTTTTTCTGGCTTCTTCCGGTGTTACCACCCCCCACATTTTCGAAAAAGTATTCATATTAAACGGCAGATTATAAAGCTCATCCTTGTATCTGGCAACAGGACTGTTTGTATAACGGTTAAACTCCGCAAATTGCTGAATATAATCCCACACCTCTTTGTTACTGGTATGGAAAATATGCGCACCGTACTGGTGCACCTGAATCCCCTCAATTTCTTTCGTATAAATATTTCCACCTATATGAGAGCGTTTGTCAATTACAAGACACCTCTTTCCTGCCTTAGTTGCCTCATGGGCAAATATTGATCCAAAAAGTCCAGAACCTACAATTAAATAATTATACTTCACTTCTATCTCCTCAAACTCGTTTATCTAATTTCATAATCATTATGGTATCAGATGCTTTTTCTTACAGTATTATAATAGTTATAGAGTTGCTCTGTTTTTGAAACTCTTTTTATTATACATCCCAAAGACAAATGAAAAAAATGCCTTAATGATCACTTTCATCTTTCGCAATTTGTATTTTCCTTTAACAAGAGTCAGGACAAAGTCATACCCCAATTTCCCCATACATAAAAATCTGTATAAAACATTCTCGTATTCCCAATAACCGATCAAATTGTTTCTATAATAATAGAAATACATGTCTATTCTTTTTTTATTCTCTTCTTTTACAATAGAAAGCGCATCTCCACCTTTTCTTTTATGAACCACTTTGCTTTTTCCAACCATATATGCTGGTCCAAAATCTCTAATGATTCTTTGTGTATATTCAGAGTCGTCGCCCCAAATAAAGAATTCTTTCCATGGATATCCACATTTTTTAACAGCTTGACAATTTATTAATAGAGAAACAAACGTCGCTTTACGTATTTGAATAATACCAGAATCTAAATACTGATACCAATCAACGTACGTTTCTGTACTCTCTTTTAATATCTTGGGCACATTCATTGGCTCCCCATTTATACCTCTCACACTGCTTGCAAGAAAACTAACCTTATTCTCAATTATCTCATTTGCATTTACTAATTCTTCAAGACAATTTCTTGTTGGAATCACATCATCGTCCATAATCCAATACCAGTCAGGTTCATATTCGGATGCCTTTTTCATTCCATAATAGAATCCTCCGGCACCGCCTGTATTTGTTGACAATCTTTCATACACTATCTCTGTACGTTCCAACAAACCTTTTTCCAGCAAATATTCTTTTGTATTATCAGTGCTATTATTATCAAGTATAATCAATTTATGAACTGGATATGTTTGTGATAAAATTGCAGCAATACATTCTAATAAAATTTCTTTTCTATTATATGTAACCACAATTGAACAAATTTTTTTCATGTTTCTCTCCTTTTTTCAGATAATAATTTTAATATCTTTATCCCAAATTCTATTTATGCTTAATCAAGCTAATCAATTTTTGACCTTTTGTTGTTTTTATAAATGCAAATAATTGTCCTAATATCACAATTATTTCACAAATCACAAAATCACTCATCAATGCTATATATTTGTTTGACATACTAATACTATTTACTGCCAGTTTTGCAGCTACTGCAAATACAACAACAACAAATAACCAAACTATGTTTTCACCAAAATACTTAATATATTTTTTACCATCTAAACTAAAAACTTTAAAATAAAGCAAATGAGCTCTGGCTATCCAAAAATATATCTGACTTATTGCTGTTCCTATCAATACCCCTTCCACTCCAATAAAGAAAACACACACAACTGAAATAACAATATTTATTACCGTTCCACACAAAGCTATGCTTTTATCTTCCTGAAATAATCCATCGGCTTCAATGTATTGAACACATGGAGTGTATATAATATGGATATACATATCAATAGCCAGGAGAATCACAATATTCTGTGACAAGATATATTGCACACCAAAAATACTTCCAACCAGATCATTTGCCATTACCAACCACGGAACAATTATTACTGTTGCAATAAAAAAGCGAATATACGAGTAAAATCTAAAGTCCTCTTCTTTACTCTTATTCGAACTTCCATCTAATAACATATTTCCAATTATCGGTGTCATCGCATTAAAAACCACATTAACACCTTGTTTTATAGTTGAGACAAGCATACTATAATTTGTTAAATACCCAACAAAAATCGCTCCCAGGCAGGATGAAATTACAAGATTATCCGTTGCTCCATAAACATATCCTGCCAATTTACCAACAAATACATTTTGTACATCTTTAAATATTTTTCGAAATAACTGTTTATCAAATGGGCAACTGTATATAAAAGGATACTTTCTTTTACAAATTCCATTAATCCATATATTAGATAATACAGTTTGTAAAATTTGCAATATTAAATAGTATAAATAGTTCTTACATACTATGATACAATAACATTTTATCAAAAAAATAACTATATTACATATACTATCTACAATTTTTGAAATATATTCCTTCTGATCTGCAAATAATAATGCTCTCTTATATGCAATAAAATATGTAGAAGCATTATTAAACCCAATTAACGCATAAATGCATACTACTTCCCAAGTTATATCCACTCCTTTCAATATATATTTTAAAAGAGGCATAGACAGAATTGTCAATACTATAAAGATTAGTCCTATTATTTCATATACCCTCTTTAAAATCATCATAATCTGATTAATCTTATGATTATCTTCCTCTCTTAAAGGAGCATATAAATAGAATACTACTGCATTTTGAAAGCCCAGTTCCGTCAAAGCTAAAGTAGAAATAACAGATGACAAAGTAGAACTGATTCCTAAAATCTCAACACCTATATAACGGAGTAAAATTACTCTTGTTAAAAACTGGACTAATAAAGTAATTATCTGATTCAATATACCACTGAACCCATTAATCAAAATTACTTGTTTCCGATTCATGAATATTCCTTTTCATATATATTTTCAAATACATATGTGACCTTTCGTATGCACATTTTTATCTTATATTAATTCAAATGAAGTTTTTGAATTAATAAATGAATTCTTTCTTTAAAACTATTGATATAATAAGATTTTTTACTTATTATTCCATGTCTATACTTGATCAAATTTATGTCATTAACAATAGCCGGATTTGCAGATACTCCACCCATAGAAAAATTTGTCAGTATCTTATAAATCGGAATGAATTCAACTTTTAAGCTTTCTTTCAACCTTAGCAGAAAGTCTAAATCACTACATATTCTATATTCCAGATTATATAAGCCACCAATTTCATATGCTTTTCTTGAAATAAAACAACTTGAATGGCACATTCCCTCTGTCTCTAAAAATGCATCATGCATAAACTGAACACTATGTACTTTTCCATTGTAATACCTGCGCAGCATTCCATAAATAACACAAGCCGTATTTTCTTTATATACACGCATTACTTCTTCAATAGTATTTGGTTCATACCAATCATCACTGTTTAATAAGCATATCATTTCTCCCGTTGCATTTTTTATTCCTTTATTCATCGCATCATACAAACCATTATCACGTTCTCGTATTAATTTTATCTTGGAAGAATACTTATTTATTATATCCATTGTCCCATCCGTAGACATACCATCAACTATGATGTATTCTATATTAGAATAAGTTTGATTCATCACTGATTTGATTGTTCTCTCGATAGTCTTTTCGCTGTTTAAGCACACAGTGATAATAGACACTTTGATTTTTTCCATTTTCCACCTCTTGTATATAATCTTTGTTTTTCTTCATAGACATTATAATTATAATACAACACTTTGAATCCTTTCATATTCATCTTAAAACTTCTTCATACAGCTTTTTATAATTATCAATCATAATATCTTCTGAATAATACTCAACTGCAGCTTTCCTGCACTCAGTCTGCATCATTGCAAGTTTCTCATGTTCATTCGGCAATGATTCAATTATATGAACTAATTGTTCTACATTTTCAGGTTCAAATAACCATCCTGTTCTTTCATTAACTAATTCCGGTATTCCTCCCACATTACTTCCGGCAACCGGAGTACCTGCTGCAAAACTCTCAAGTATAGAACACGGGAAATTTTCTGCCTTACTTGGAAGAATAAACAAATCTGCTATATTGTATAATTCATTCATTACAGAATCTTTATCAATATAACCAAACTTTTTAATTGAATATTCAGTATTCAAATTCAGTTGATCTCCTTTTCCAACCACTAACACTTCATATTTCTTCTTATTCTTTACTTTTTCGAGTGCTTCCAGTAATGTATTTACCCCTTTATATGGATTATCCAAGTTGGCGGCAACAAACATTAATACTGTTCTGTTTTCCGAAACACCATATTTCTGTTTCAATCTCTTCTTTTCCAATGGCTTAAATGTATCAATATTTACACCATTATTAATTACTGATACGTTTTCATTTTCAAGAAATGAAGCTTTACACGCTTCCGATAACCAGACTGATGGAGTAATAAATATAATATCAGAATTCGAAAAAACCTCCTTTTTTACAGAATATATTTTATTTGCAATGTCAATACGCATTTTCGGGTACAAAGAAAGGTCACAACAATTCTCGCATTGAGAATTTAACCATTTTTTACACTTAATTGGATTAGCACAATGTCCCGTCAAAGCCCACATATCATGCAATGTCCAAATTACTTTACAACACTTTTGAATCTCCAACATATCTTTAATACCAAAGTAGTTTCCATGTATATTGTGAAGATGAACAATATCAATTTTGTTATCTTTAATAGCTTGTACTATTTTTTTTAAAGCATAACGATCATGAACTCTCGCATTATTTGACAAAAAAGTCTTTCCTTTGTTAATAATATTCCGGACTCCTTTATCACTATAGATAGATTTCACCTCATCATTTTTTGAACCGGCTCCCCGCCCAGCCAGATAATAAGTATTGAAACCTTCTATTCTATTAATACCGTCACATAATTGCATTGCAACCTTTTCTGCTCCGCCTCCCCGTGCCCGTGTATTAATATACAGAATGTTCATCGCTTATATTCCTCCTTTTTGAATCACCCAATAATAGTCTGTTTTACATTTCACAACATAGCCTTCCGGTATGCTACAATTCTGGGCCATAATATAAATGCTGTTATCATCAAATGTAACATTGGTACTTTCTATGCAGTTTACTGTTCTGTCTTCAAGAAAATACTGAATACTTCCCGTATACACATATATGTTAAAAGGAGTATCTGAGTTATATACAAAATATACGTTTTCTTCTGTATTGTTCTTTATATAATTAATAACAGGATCCACTCTATCTTTATTTTGAATATCAATCAATTCATTAATACCTGGTTCTGTCATAATACACCAAGATCCTATTATTAAACACGTAACAATAAACGTTTTCATTTTTTCTCGAAATATATCCATCAGTAATACAATGACTACAGATATCAATATACATCCTGCAGTCATAGTCAGAATAATATTATCTCCGAATGCTTTCTTAAAAAACATCATAACAGGAGAACAGCTTGCAAAAAAACCGGAAACTTCGTATTTTGCAATATACATTAGAAAGACTATTGTGAAACATACAGTTATTGCAGAATAAAACAAATAACGTTTTAACCTGTCTTTTGATTCAGATATATATAATTGGCATCCTCCTATTATGATCAAGACAATTCCAATCCAATCAGTATATCTCCCATAAGCAACTGTATCCAGACGACTGGGATATATCATAAAAACTGCAGAAATCATAACTGTTGCCAAATAAGACAACAGAATGTACAACATAATAATACTTCGAATTCCCAGTTTTTCTTTATTCTTAATATTTAAATAGAATGTGTGTAAAATACAGTATATTCCTTCAAATCCAAGGAAAAAAGAAGCCAAACCAAAATAATACAATTTACCCAGAAAACTAATCATCAGATTGAAAAATCCTTCCAGAGTAAAAATATATTTGATTTTTCCTATTTGCCCGCCATAATCATTTGCATCTGCAGATATAGTAATTTCTTCTCTCTGCTCTTCAGCAATAGTCTTATTCTGAAATACATTATTCTGAACATCACTTTTAACAACACGTGCAATGTACATCGTAGTCAGAATTAACAGAATAAAAACTATAATTTTAATAAAACGTAATTTTTTTACAAATGCTAAAATACAAAACAAAAACAATCCAGTTAATAATACACCCAGACTTCTTTGATGCGTTATATACATATTTATCAATAATAAAGAATAAAGAATAATATCAAATATTCTTGCTTTTTGATAAATATTAATGATACACCATACACTTATCCAAAATAAAAACATGAGATATGTTTCTGACCAGGCAACATGAATATTGTATTGCGTACTGGGATAAAAAAAAGCCAAAAAACATATACTTAGTCGAATGTAATACTTTACATTTGGAAAAATCCTTTCTGCAACTTTGTTAGCAATAAAAAAGCTAATAAGAATCATAACTACATTAACCAGAATTGCCAGCTGATGAAGTGACTGTGGAGATTTTGCAACTTTCATAAGAATATATAATATCACACTATATCCATATGAATAGTATGAAGAAAAAGTACCCATCACACCAGACCAGTCTTTATTATCCCAATATGCAGCAGATGACCAATATCCTATTTCATCCAGCATAATGGAAGGATATCTCAGTTTTTCCAAATTGAATATGTATACTCCAAATAATACTGCTCCAAGTATAACAAATAAAATTCTCTGCTCTCTTTGCTTCATATTCATTCAACTCTCATTATCGTTTATAGTAATTGACTCTTTTCATGCTGTTTTTAACAAAGAAATACTCTTCCAGCCAAGGAAACGCTTTTCGTAAAAGCTGCTTTACATAGCCCAAAACCATTCCTTTATTCTTCCTCGGCAAATTATACTTCTGAATAAGTTTATTATTTTCATCATATCTCATTTTTATAGCAACATTTGACAATCCTTCTCTATCAACAGCTGAGATAATACTGTTTACACATAGAAATCTACAGTTACTTCTTTTCAATTTTAGCATTTGATCATAATCCGCAACAATTCTATACTGACAATCAAATGGATTTGATAAAAGCAGTTCACGCTTCACAAAAACTGACTGATGGCATAAAGACCAACCGTATTCAAGCTGTTCCGAATCATGGTTAACAATTAATCCTTTATTCTTGTTTAATAAAAACAAAGTATGCCCATATATAACATCTGCTTCATCCAGTGAATGTGAACTATTGCAAAATACATCCGACAAAACAGTATCTGAATAAAATGAATCTCCTGCATTCATATAAATCACCCAATTATGATTGCATTTGGAAACCGCATGATTCATGGCATCATAAATACCATGATCTTTTTCGATCACATGTTTTAGTTTAATACCTCTCTTCTCAAATATAGGGATATATTTTTTAACAATTTCATTCGTTTTATCTGTAGATCCACCATCTTTAACGATATATTCAAAATACTGAAAATTCTGCTGATATACTGATTTTAGTGTTCTTTCTATTTCATTCTCTGCATTATAACATATTGTAACAACTGAAACTAACCCGTTCATAATTATCTCCTATTTGCATTTATCCTCAGCGATTATTTTATTAATCGATATATAGTTTTCCCTACCTTATATACAAATCCTGGCGAAATAGAAATGAGTAACGCTGTCACTCTTTCCGGTACATGGCTATCTGCTTTTACCCTCATGTAAGAGTCTAAATGCTTCGCACAATTCTGTTTGATTTGAGAAAAAACTACTTTATCTTCATATCTGCCTAATATCATTTGGCGCAAAAGCCAAACACTCGTTCTTACCTTGCGATAAAATACATAGTCACGTATCTTTTCATTCTCATGAATTGCCGAATCCTCTATGCCATCAACTGATTTTAAACATGTAATTATTTTGGGATTGAATTGCTTATGGTACAAAACGCTATGCATTGCAGATGTATTGTTAATTCTATAAATATATAAAGGCTTGTTAATATAGTAATAGCTTTCACAGCGTGATAAATACTGAACAAGAAACAGCATATCTTCACCTATTGCAATTGCTTCATTAAATCTAATGCTATTCTCAATAATTCTCTTTTTTTGAAACAGTTTATTCCAACAGGCTCCATATATAACATTATTACAAATTGCGTTATAAAATACACTTTCTCGTGACAACAATCCTTCTTGTCCGAGTAACACATGTGTGTAACTGCCATTTTCAAGCTTACTAAATCCGCAAATTACTATATCCGCATTCTCTCTACTCTGAAATAGGGTTTCAACATACCTTTCTGCCAGACAATCGTCCGCATCTACAAAAAGCAAATACTCACCTACAGCTTCATTAATACCAGCATTTCTCGCTGATGATACTCCACCGTTTTCTTTATGTAAGACCTTTATATTCTTGTATTTCGATGCCCAACCTTTACATATTTCCAGAGAATTATCTTTCGATCCATCATCAATAAAAATCACTTCGAAAGACTTATATGTCTGCTTTAACAGACACTCAACACACTGGTCAATATATTCAGCCATATTATACACTGGTATAATAACACTTACATTGATTGATTCCATAAACCTAAACCTCAATTCTATGTATAGATTATTCATCAAATAAAACTACGCTGTTTCTACCCATACCATTTTCCCTTCTATTTTACATCCCTGCCAGGTAAACACATCAAACGTCAGATTATCTACTTCACGGTTTTTATTCATTTTTACAGCTACCATCATACTGTCATATGAATCAAACTGATACGCTTCCAGCGTTGCACTTCCGCACGTTTCCTGTCGTTCAACTTTTCTTCTGGCCTGCTTGTTCGTATAACCGGCGTCTATCAGTTCATCTACATCTTCCTCAATTTCACTCTCTGACCTGTCTCGGAGCAGTGTCACCTCAATGGTATCATCTGCCTCCAGTTCCGGTGCTTCCAGCTCTATTGTGATATAATAATTGCCTTTTGGAAGATAGGAAATGACATTTTCTTCCTCTTCCACTCCTCTGGCAGCTGCAATGCTGGAGGTTGAAATTTTTCTTCCACTGCTTAATACAGACGCTCCGGCTTCTGTTGCCCGCTGCAGCAGATTACCGTCACTGCGTGACCAGAGTGTATAACGTCCGGCATGTCCGATGATACTGTATTTCTCAAGCAGGTTCAGATAATCTGTGGAAAAGCCCCGGGTGAGCAGCATGGTATCCTCTGTCAGCGAAAGCGCATTGCTGTATGATACTGCATTTATATCACTTAGCATCATCATTTCCTGCAGATAATCGTATTCACATTGGTTGTTCTCCAGTGTGTCATCTGAAACAACAGCCATGACGGAAACATTTTCTCCCATCCGATTGATGAGATCAAAGAATTCCTGCAGCTGCTTTTCATCACTGCCGAACTGATACTTCTCTGATGTCAGCTCTATGGACTGCGGAATGATCTGCAGTTCTGTTGACGATTCTATCCTGCAGCTTAACGCGCTGCTCTTAACACGCAGCACAAAAGGAACTGAAATCTCTATGCCGTCTCCGCCTGCCTGTTCCAGTTCTGTATAGGACAGTTTCTGCTCTGCTATCACGTCTTCACCGCTGCATATCTGAACAGTGGCTTCCGTTGTCCCGCCGGAATTCACTGTTCTGTTCTGATCATATGGAATCACTGCATGGTAACAGTAATTGCCTGCCTCCAGAGAGATCGCCTTTGTCGGTTCTGAATTTTCTCCCAGAAAAGCTTCCATCTTAATTTTCTTTCCCTCGGAGAGATATGGCTGACCGGATTTCTGATAATTCTCATACTGTTGTGAATCATTCCGAACCAGAACTGTCAGATATTTTCCTCTGTAGATAATTGTATAATTGTCCATCGCCTCATAGTATGGATGGGAAGCAGTGGCTCCGATCAGGAATTCGCTGTCCGAGCCGGACACTTCTTCCGCCTTAATCACGGACACATCATATCCCGGCATCAGCTCCATGAAACTGCGCACGGAAATATCTGACTCGTCTTTCAGATTACCTTCCACGTACGAAACTCTTCCTACAGTCCCACCAAGACTGTCCAGTTCCCGAATGGCAACACACGCCTGAGAAATGGTATTCTTATTATTCATTCCATACGTATACGAACTATTCAGTTTGCGGTAATAGATGGTGTCCACCTGTACACAATTCATTAACGTACCTTTCAGCTGGACTTTTACTTTTCGCATCACGTCTCTGCTGGTAAATTCCAGTATGGCCACTCCCGTTCCGTTTTCATCGAATACCGTCTCATCGATTACTCCGGAAGTTATTTTTCCATCACTGTCTTTTACGGTCAGAGTCGCATCCATTACGGAAATGTCTTCCGTCTTATGAAGCGCTACCTCCAGATAATAAGTTCCCGGTGCCATTGTGATTTTTCCGCCATACGTTTTACTCTTAATCTTTACACCGTTTTTTGCTTCAACAGATGTCTCTGTCTGTATCACCTGTTCCGTTTCTGATTCGGTTTCCACAGTGTCTGCATTTTCTGCTGCAGCCACGTCTTCCGCTGCAGCTTCTTCGTTTTCTGCCACAACCACACCGTCTTCCACTTCGGAATTATCATTCTTTTCCTCAGTCACGATTTCTTCCGCTGCAGCTTCTTCGATTTCATCTGCACCATCCGGCGCTTCTTCCGAAACAGCTGTTTCCGTTTCTGTTTCCAGCTCTCCACTGACTTCTTCCGCCGCTTCCGCTATTTCTTCCTCTTCTTTCGCCACAAGCGGAATATACTCTGCACGGGATGAAATAATGTTTTCCAGTTCCCCATACAGCGAACTTCCCTGACAGCTCCAGAGCGCATAGCTCTCTGTCATATAGAGCAGCCGGAAGCCGGAAAGCTTTTCAGAAATTTCATCTATCACAGAGGAATCTGTACCGGTAATTACAGCAATGTCCTTTACCTCGTCCTTTACTCCGTCAAAAAATACGCTCTGCTCTTTTTTACTGTTATTGATCTGTTGAATTGATTTATTCGAAAGCAATGACTGAAGAATCACACTGCCGTTGTCACTGCCGTATCCACGGAGAAAGTAATACTCACCTTCTGTATTCGTTTCAGAGAGAATGGAAGCGATCGACGAAACTCCTTTCATATACGTTGCATTCCATTTCACTGCCGTATTTTTCAGTGTATACAAATTGGTGCCAAGACATAGAAGAAAGCCTGCCATAACAGCGGCTCCACGGAATAACCGTTCCGGTTTTCTGCCGCGAAACGTTACCTTTTCTTTCATGCATGCTGTGAAAATAATAGCTGCAAGAATAACGACACAGGCTGCCAGATAAACCGCACTTACTGCATTTATTTCATTTCGCTGAAATATGTCTGTCACAGCATTATTCATCCTGGAAATGCTGCTTACATTCTGCGACTGCAGTGTGGATGCCGTCCAGAAAGTAACACCGCAAAACAGAAGCAGGTATACGGTCAGCTCTTTCCACCAGTTTTTTGTTTTCTTCATCTGGACAAATCCTGCCAGAAGGACAGGAGCAATGACTGCATCCATATGTGTCATGGAAATCAGGCCTACATTTGTGCTTCTGGAATTGTCATATAATGCGGTTATGACCAGCTGAATGATAAACAGCAAAAGAAGACCGCCCGATACACTTTCGATTCCATAGGCGGTTTTTTTTCTGTTTTTCAGCAGGTCTTTCACCAATCCCCACACGCCTGCGCAGACCAGCAGAAAACTGCCTGTCATCATACTGTAGCATTTTCCGGAAAGAGATCGGAACAATCCCGTCAGATATCCGTTGTTCCATCCGCTGCCGATTCCGTTTATCAACACTTCAAGGGAAGACTGCGCCGTTATCTCTTTTCCGCTGACGAAGCCATACAGTACCAGACGTTCCACGATATTGCCGACTGCAGTACCGATCAGGACTGTCAGCAGAAAAGTCAGGAAGGTGGTTTCATCCAGCTTTTTTTCTTTTACGTAATATCCAAGAAGAATTACCACTCCCAGCAGAATCCCGATACAGGCAATATCCAGAAAGGAAATCAGGATCAGACAGCCGGACAGCAGAATCACTTTTTTTCTGTCAGATTTTTCCCAAAGACCTGCAAGCAGATAAATACAGACCCACACAAGGAAGAAAACCAGTACAGATGGTCCTGTAAAAAATTTATCGATGGCAAATACCGGACAGAAGACAGCAAAAAAACAGGAAACTGACAGAAAGCTCTCGTTTTCCTCCGGAAAAATTTTTTTAGATGCCGCAACCGCAACAAGGTAACCGGCGCAAAGAAAAACAGCATTTAATAAAATGCCTGCTTTGTAAGCCGCATACGGACTCTTAATAACTGCTCCGATCAGACACAGAATCAGACTGTATCCTATGGAACAGATCGAACTGCCGTTATACAGGGTCGCTCCGCCCTGTCCCAGCAGAAATCTGGCACGTTCCCAGTACACGTCTTCCAGGCCGATCTGTGAGATCAGACTGTTCTTCCAGACAGCCAGCAGGACTGTGCCAAAAAGAACTGCCATACATGCAATTTGAAGAATTCTCGCTGCGATTTTATTTTTCTTCATCCTTCTTCTCCTGGTTGTCGTAATCAATCTTCCGCACATGATACTGAATATCCTCCAGAATCTTGCGGTTGGCAGCGATAATATCGCCCTGAAGCCCCACAATGATTGTCATTACTCCCAGAATAATCATCATACTTGCCAGAATCAGCGACTGAATATGGCCTGCACCCGTTCCGGCAAAGAAATATACAAGAAAGCGCACGCCCAGCCCCACACCAATCAGGCTGAGTACACTGCCTATCGTCGTAAAGAACATTAACGGCCGGTACATCAGAAATGCACGGATAATCGTCAGCATCGACTTTTTCACGTAACCAAGCATGCTGTTAAATAATCTGGACGGACGCAGCTCACCATTCGTACGAATCGGTACAGAAGTAAGCGCCATCTTGTTTCTGCCCGCCTGCACGATCGTTTCCAGCGTGTATGTATACTCATTCACCACATTAATACGCATGGCTGCCTCGCGGCTGTATGCGCGGAAACCACTGGGAGCATCGGGAATATCTGTCTTTGATGCCTTTCGAACCACCCAGCTTCCGAAATGCTGCAGTTTTTTCTTCAGTGGAGAAAAATGTTCCGTCTGATCAATGGGACGCTCTCCAATCACCATGTCTGCCTTGCCGTCGAGAATCGGACGTACCAGCTTCTCGATGTCCTCGCCTACGTACTGATTATCCGCATCCGTATTAACGATAATATCGGCACCATTGCGCAGACACGCATCAAGACCTGCCATAAATCCTTTTGCAAGGCCTTTATTCTGTTTGAAATTTACCACATAATTGACTCCCCAGTTGCGGGCTACTTCTACTGTATTATCTTTGCTTCCGTCATTGATAATCAGATATTCTATTTCATCGATACCATCGATATGCTTCGGCAGATCATTGAGTGCAATCTCCAGTGTCTCTGCTTCATTATAACATGGGATCTGAATAATCAGTTTCATTTCGTACCTCCAAATAAACAAGACCTTATCGTCTGAAATGTTCCGTTTTATTCGTATAAGTAATTGACCGTCTGTCTGCCGATGGAATCATAAATAATATGGGTATCGCGGAAAGAATCAAGGCTGAAACAGTTTCTTCCATCCAGAACAACAGGCCGCTTCATTGCTTTTTCAAACAGATTGACATCCATCTGCTTTACTTCTTCCCACTCTGTGAAAATCAGGCAGAGATCTGCATCTTTCAGTGTTTCCTCAATCTCTGTGCAGTATTCGACTTCCTCCGGGTAAACTTTCCGGAAATTATCTGTTCCCACCGGATCCCACGCCTTGACCCTGGCTCCGTCTTCAAGAAACAGAGGAATATTTACCAGAGACGGTGCTTCTCTGAGATCATCCGTTCCCGGTTTGAATGTCAGCCCAAGTACCGCAACAGTCAGGTCCTGAAAATCATCATAATACTTTCTGGCCTTTTTATACAGCTTGATCTTCTGGCTCTCATTCACCTCAATTGCAGCTTTGATCGTTTTTATCTCATTATCATTAAAGCTGGCCAGCCAGCTCAGAGCCTTGGTATC
This sequence comes from Candidatus Choladocola sp., assembly GCA_034093895.1. Lineage (GTDB taxonomy): Bacteria > Bacillota > Clostridia > Lachnospirales > Lachnospiraceae > Choladousia. Next base: position 39,103 of record JAXEBU010000142.1, read on the forward strand.
CTTCGGGAAGCAGGAACCGCCATATCCGATTCCGGCATTCAGGAACCGATTTCCGATTCTGGCATCGAATCCCATTCCTCTGGTGACATCCTGGATATCTGCTCCGACAATCTCACACAGATTGGCAATCTCATTTATATAAGAAATTTTAAGTGCCAGAAAATCATTCGATGCATACTTGATCATCTCCGCGCTGCGGCGGTTTGTGATCAGCTTATGCGCTTCAAAATCTCTGTATACTTCTTCCAGTATACGTCCCGCTTCCGGATTCTCCACACCTATCACAATTCTGGACGCATGAAGCGTATCCCGGACAGCAGTTCCCTGCGCGAGAAATTCAGGATTCGACGCAATCCAGACCTTCACTTTATTTTTCAGATTTACTTTGATATACGTTTCAATTTTATCATTTGTTCCGATCGGTACGGTAGATTTCACCACCACAACACAGTCACGGCACACTGATTCCGCAATCTGTTTTGCCACTTTATATACATAGCTCAGATTTGCTGATCCATCCTTTTTCTCCGGTGTCCCGACGCCGATAAAAATAACCTCGGCATCTTTATACGCTTTCTGATAATCCGACGTAAATTCAAGAGCTTCTCTGTTTTCCTGAAGCAGCTCCTGAAGTCCCGGTTCATATATGGGTGCAATCCCCTGATTCAGCAACTCCAGCTTTTTTTCATCAACATCCACACAAGTAACGTGATGTCCTTTTGTAGCAAGACAGACTCCCGTAACAAGGCCCACGTATCCCGTTCCTGCAAC
>JAXEBU010000143.1:0-20263 GCA_034093895.1 Candidatus Choladocola sp.
GCTGTTCTGCATACTCACGGCTGCTCTTCGTTCCCGTCTTTACGTCTGCCATAAGCTCCCGGAATTCATATTCCGCCACTGCAGGAAAACACTGCTCGCTGAAACATACAAGCTTTATCACTTCCGCACGCAACAGCGGGCTTTTTTCCAGGTAATGATCCAGGTACTGTACCAGCGACGGATAATCCGTAATCCTTCTGCTGAAATACTCCACAACGGGCAGAACCTGTTCCGGATACTTTTCTCTCAGTCCTGCATACATGGCCGTCACAGTCGGATAAAAGCGGGGTGTAACCATATCATGATCCAGCATACTTCCCACAAATCCCAGAAGATCACGACTCAGATCATCATTCCATATCTGTGGTCGCTCTCCCAGAATCCGGATCATTTCTGCAATTTCTTCCTCTCCGGAAAGAAGCATTCCATTCTCATAAAGAACGGCGCAATTGTTACAGAACCGATACAGCTGTCCGTACTCTTTCGGCGAACCGCCAACTCCCGACGCACTGCGGAAATACTGTTCCAGTCCATCATAAAAACGTTTCAGATTTTCCGGACATATATTTTCCAGCAAAAACTGCTTCAGCTCCCGGATCAGCTGTCTTTGCTCCTCCGGTATCACGACACCTGAGCTGCACTGATCACAGAAAATATAGGAGCGCAGTACTTTCTTGCACTGTTCGCTGTCTCCCCGGTTCTTTTCCGTATTCGCCACAAAAACGTAACGGATCTCCATCGGGATATAATGCTCCGCAATTCCATCGTCATACGTAAATGCATACGTCTGAAAGCCGATGGTTTCCAGCAGGGAACCCGGAAGAATCTGAAGGATGCAGCGCATCAGTGCCAAAGCCCTGTCTGTGGCCTCTCTGCTGTTTTCCGGCAGCATCAGATAAACCCTTCTGTTGGGATTCAGAACGGTATACAGCAGTTCTTCCAGCCGCTGTCCCTCCAGTCCAAAATACTGCAGCAATTCTTCCACACTCCAGCGTTCCGGTACCTCTGTAAACACATTCTGATCTGTATCATCAAAACAGTATTCGTAGTATTCCTTCTGCATCGGAGACATTTTTTTCTGAAGTATGTCTTCCATACGCGTACAGAAAGGCCTTGTCTGGAAAATGCGGGAAGGACGGTCCAGCAGATCCATGCGGTCCTGCCCCTGAAACAGATACTGATGAATGAATACCGTATTTCTGTCTCCGCTCATGGGGCTGTCTGCAATGGTATTGTACGTTGTTTTTCCGATCATGGCACTGCGGCCCCTGGAAGATTTAAAGTTGTAGAAGTACACTTTTTCCGGCAGATTGCCAGCCGCAGCGTTTTCACAGACAGTATAATTTCTCATCTTCGAAAAACAGCTGGCATCATCGTCTTTTGAATATAATTTATTGTAAGACTGGTATCCTTTGACAGGATCACGCCCGTAAAAATAGTAACCGATCATAGTGAATCCCCCTATAGTCTGTTCAAACGGTCGACGAGTTCCCAGCGCTTGGGCTTTTTGATTTTGCTTTCTCTGATCTTCTGCAGCTGCTGCTGTGCAATCCCTGCGCGCTCCGATTCATAATAATAGAATTTCACTTCGATATCCTTTTCTTTTCCCTTTTTATCCTGCCACACCTCCTGATACCGATAAGGAATACAGTTGCACTGTGCCAGAATCCAGTAAAACGGCTCTGTCACACGGAACGGTTCCAGGCTTCCGCTTACCTGTTTGATCACCGTCTCCTCCCCGAAATCATTGACAATCACTTTCTTTTCCGGGGCACGTCCCAGCGCACTTACGGCAAAATAATTAAATCTGGAAAAGCAGTGCTCCACCGTATTGCAGAAGAGCTCACCGCCCAGCTTCTGCAGCATTTTCTGCACAGCCCGATTCATATCTGTAATCGTCTTTTTATCGAGGAACTTCTGGTGGATATTATTGGCACCGCTGGCATAGATTATTTTAGAAAACTCCGGATCTTCCGCCACCATGCTGATTGATTTCAGTACATCCAGTTTCGTCACTACCACAGCAGTCGGAATCGAAATCTTTATTCCGTCGAGGTAAGTGGAAAGATTTGTCAGAGCCTCCTCTGCCCGGAGCGCCACATCTCCCACATTTTCTCCGTCAATGGTGCCGTGCAGATACGGTGATACGTTGGTCAGCCGTGTTGCGTCCAGCAGTGTAATGATTCCATCCACGTTTCTCAGGTAGAATCCGCTTCTCTGCAGACCACCGAGGCTTCTCGTATCCTCACCTGCGATATCGCAGAATACCAGCAGCAGATCTCTGTCTCTTCCGGCATTTTCGGCTGTACGGTAGCTGAAACGGAATGCTCTCGGCGCCACTCTTGCCCCCGCCGTCGTCGCATCATACAGAACCTTGTCCTTGATCAGCCGTTCATACTCCAGAAGATGCTGCTCCCTCTCCTGATCCGTCCCCTGGAAAGACATCATCCCGTGAAAAGCGCCGGTATATTCGCCCAGCCTCGGGTCACCTTTGAGCATTGCTTCCAGAACACTCAGAAATACAGTTTTACCTGCATTCGTATCGCCGTACATGGCAATCAGCTTCATTTCATAAAGCCCCGCTCCCCGTACCACCTCATTGTGGCAGTGAGGACAGAGACGTTTCGTCAGGCGCTGCCCTTCATACGTCAGTTCCGTCACGAATCCGTATTCATACAGCATCTTTTCATTGTAATCTGATATTTTTCTTGAGTCATTCGCAATGTCAATGCAGATTGCCGGTTTTCCCCCTGATCTCTGGCGGGCCGCATTTTCTGCATTTGCAGGACTCATTTGTTCGTATTCCATAAAATACCGTTTCAAGTACTCGTCCACTTCTCCGCTTCCGGACTGATCCACATCATCCAGAGCAATATCCTCTTCTTCCTGCTCATACTTTTCCATCCTGAACCACATGGCCGACGGATTGAATTTTTTGCAGCAGTACGGACAAACTGCAACCTTTGCTTTACTCATTTCCTGTAATCCTTTCTTCCTGTCTTTTTATCTGATATGTACAAGTTCAATCGTTTTCGCCTGTTCCGGTGAAAGCGGATCAAACACAATTTCCTCTTTTCTGTCAATCACAAGTTCCATTCCTCCGGATGCGCCTGCCGCTTCCAGATCGAGACCAAACAGCGTATCAGATCGGCTGCCGCCCCGACAGCGGTATACGAGATACCCTCTCATTCCTTTCGGCACTCCGGCCAGACGGATCACCGCCTTCTGCAGTCCGGAAAAAATAATATTCTCATACTTCACCTGCCACCCGATTTTTGTACGCAGTCTTGCATACTCTGAGCGGTTTCCCTCTTCCTGCTCCAAAACGTAATATCCGTCCTGTTCCTGACGGGCCGGAAAAATGCAGGATCTCATCATCTCTCCCGTCAGCATCCTGCGATGAGGACGCACCATATCCATACTGATCAGATCAGCCGCCCTGCCGGAATCCAGCATCTGCTTCAGCGTAATACCTCTCTGCTCCTCTTCTTCACTCACATCAAACACGTAGCAATAGTGGTACTGCGCATTTTCCGGCCAGTCCCATCGGACATCTACCCTTGTCCCATCGGGGCTGATCTCCTGTCGGACATTCCGTATATAGTTTTTTCTTTCTCCGTAATCTCTCTCAACAATTGCCAGCGCCATTTTACCGCTCCTTCGCGCATTCTTCATACGCTCTTTTATAATCACCGAACTGATATAGTGTCTCTGTCCTGATATTTCCTGCCAGAAACAGGATATCAAGACTGCTGTATTCATTCTCACAAAACAGCCTCAGTTTATCACTCCGGATCAGGTCAGCCGCAATGGAATGGGTACTGCCCATTTCGGCAAATATACTGTCGCCGTCCAGCAGGAAACACATCTCCTCATGGCAGTCCTGCCCTCCGAAGCTGTCCCTGCACATATAATGCCTGCATTCATCAATACTCTGCAGAACAAAATCTGAAATATCTTCTGTCGTTTTCAATTCATCCTTGCCTTCTTCGCGGTATCCCTGAAGTCTTGCAAAAATCTCTCCCAGACATTCCTGATGGAACCGCCCATCCTGCAGAATATGCTCTCTGCAGAACGTAAATACACGTTCATAGATTTTTTCCTCAGATGCCTTATTCACACCGCCTGCAGCCATCTGGAACAAATCGCTCTGCAGATATCTGTATGCCTTGTCGTTCTGAAGAATATCACCGGTGACCGCCTGATAATACTGATCACCATTGATCACCTGCAGACGTTTTCTGGTATCTGCCATGCCATTATTTATCACTGCACCAATTTCTTTTGAAAGTTCACCAGCTGCCTTCTCCACCAGTTCAAGGTACGGCTGCAGTCTTGTTCTCAGATTTTCTGCAAAACGGAGCATTTCGGCATACACTTTTTCTCTTCGTCTCGCATCCTCTACTGACCACCTCAGTTTCAGGTATTCATCTGCTACCTGAACATATATAAATGATTCTTTCGTGACGGACACACGCTTTCTGGAGATTTCCCCGAATCTGCTGTTTCTCCATCTTTCCAGCTTACTCTGTTGCCCCCTGTAAAGCTGCGCCGTCATCTCTCTGCGTTCTTCCAGACTCTGGATTGCAAGGACAAGAACACGGTCAATCTCAAAGGGATTCAAATTCCGGCGGCTTCTGCCGAGGCCCCAGACGAGTTCCTGAAATCTGCTGCTCCAAATCTGGAGCTTTTCCCGGACCGTGTCACCTCTTCTGCAGTTCAGTTCCAGGTAAAGATCAAGATTCCTGCCGTACAGCGCATCAATGGATGCACCCTTTGTCATTGTCATCAGCCGTTCTTCCCGGATTGACCGGTTTCTGACAATCGCCTGCCAGTCTGCTTCCGAAAAACGAAGATGCGGCATAGTCGCCTTTGTGAACTCTGCCAATCCTTCTGCTCCGCAGCCAATCTCATCCAGAAACTCCTCGTAAGGAAGCTCCCGCACACAGCACAGAGACTGCCATACGCTCCGGCAGGCAGCCAGCGTTGCCAGCTGTTCGTTGTTTTCCAGACGCATATAACCAACGGAACTGAGTTTTCCCGGGGTCATGCCTGTCATAATATTGCGGCTGGCCACCGCATCGCCGAAGCTTTCATCGGAGTAAGAAGTGACACCTGCATTTTTATCTGGAATTGCTGTTTTGATCAGCATCAGCAGGGCCGGTGCTGCATACCGTTCCTGGAGATTGCCGGAACGAAGCCTTCCCGTATTGTCAATATTGGACAGGAAATAAGCCAGCTGTATCTGTCCATCCCCCATCAGCTGTTCACTCTCCACCAGAGTCAGATAGTCAGACGCCCGCCGGTCTTTTCCTTTTCTGTCATATGCCCGCTGATCAGCCATCAGATACAGATCTTTCAGGATCTGCACGTCATAATATGCGTGAAACGTTTCCTCAAGAAGAGTACAGACAGGCACCAGAAGACCGCTGAAGGATTCATCCGGCTTTACAAAAAGATTCAGCCGGATACAGCCGGTATCCCGGAAGCTTTCACGCATCGTCTCGTTAAATATTTTACCTGCCAGTTCCAGAAGCTGTTCACGGAGTGCTGCCCGGCCGGAGATGCTGCCGTATTCCTGCAGTGCTTCCCGCTGGTCAAACCCGTATTTTTCACTGCACGGTACAGAAAAATACTGGAAATCCTGTCCGTATTCCCGACAGCCGATCCAGAATATTTTCCGTTCCGGATTGATATGTGACGCCAGTGTATCCCGGAGCACCTGAATTTCCTGCTGGTCAAACTCTCCCAGCAGCACATTTACCATGGGCATTTTCAGACGCAGTCCGGAGCCGTTCCAGCCAAACCGTCTTCCTTCAATTTTCTGAATATAATCCATAAATCCCATAATTCCGGTCTCCTTCGTACGGAACAGGGCACTGCAGGCACGGTGCCCACAATGCCCCATTGCTGATTTTTGTTTGGAGTGTATCTGCATTTCCGCGCATCACGCCACAGACCGCCTTCTTCGAAGGCTGCTCGCTGCTGTCTCCTTCACGTTCTGCGCATCACGCCACAGACCGCCTTCTTCGAAGGCTGCTCGCTGCTTCCGCAGCTCCCGTCTGTGGCTTAATGGGCGTTCCGCCCATTCCCATCCCGGACTCACATTGTTTTGCACACAAGTGTGCAAAACAATGTTCCCCGCTCTGGTGATGCGCTGAACTGGTGACTAAAACTCTTCGTCTTCTTCGGATTTGAGAAGCTGCTCCACGTTCTTTACGGATTCTTTCAGCATCTGGTAAGTGGAGAGAAGTTTTTCTCCGTTATTGATATCGCGCCAGTCAAGATTCAAATCCTCCAAAGGATCAAGAACTGCTTTTTGCGTATAATTGCTCCACTTGCTCTTAATGGAATCCATGTCTTCCGTATTTCGAATCATGTCTTTTGCTGTGCTGATCAGATTCTCACGGCTGGCTTCATCCATCTGAATAAATGCATCCAGCAGATAATGCTCACTGTAAGCTGCCTCTCCTCCGCTTAAGGATGTCAGCACCTGTGCTGCTCCCTTGCGATCGAAATAAATATAATCCAGTTTATGTTTTCTCACAAGTCCGAGAATTCTGCACAGGGCAAAGTTCTCCACGATGGAGTCATCCACCGCACGGTCACGGATTTCCTTCAGTACTGCAAGGCATGCATCGTGATTCTCCACCATCTCTTTTACCTTGTCACGCACTTTGAACATCTGGATGAACATAATCTCTTCATAATTTTTCTTCAGTTCGGTACGTGCCTCATCCGTTACCAGATCTGCACGCTTCACAGAAGCGGTGCATCTCGTGTCAAGGTCATTCAGTACGCTCTGAATCTGACGTACGGCACGCTTTGCAACGTTGGCCGGAATGGAAACAGACTCGCCCAGCTTGATTTTTACTCCGTCGAGAACAGGCTGATAATCCACCGGTTCACCGTACCGGCAGGTCATGGTGCCCTTTGAAGCATCTTCTATAACGTAACCGTAATCGATTGCTTTTTTCAGCACTTCACGGTAAGTCTCATTGATATTGTGCTCTGCAATATCCTCAAATGCCACCCACTCTGTCTCCGGATACGGGGACGGAAGCATCTTCCAGTCAACATTGGAATAACCGTTCACCTCATACAGATGAAGACCCGGTTTGTTCTTGTGGTTCTTATACTTATCGTAGAACTGTTTCAGGTCTGAGTACAGGCTCAGCGGTGTTGCACTGATAAAGTTCATCATAAAGATACGGTCCTTGATACCGCTGCGTTTTACGATGCTTCCTGCTCCGCCTGCTGTCACACTGGTTGCCGCAATATCTCTTGCTGCTGCGAACAGCTGCGGAGAATTGCTGGGCACAGAGATAAAGGAGTAGCCCGGCTGTGTCACAGCACCTGCCGTAAATGCATGATCGATGGGGAAACGAACCTCTGCCTTCTTCTTCAGCGTATGAATAATCTCTTCACAGTACTGCTGCAGCGTCATATTCTGCGATTCCGCAATAATTGCAAGGAAGAAATCCATACTGTGATCCAGGATATTCTCAAACTGACGGTAAATGAATCCGTTGATGTTCTCCACCACGTCTTCTTTCCGGTCGCCTACCCAAAGCTCCGTATTTTCGAACAGATAGTGATAGAAGCTTGCCACCACTTCCTGCAGATTGACTGCGAACTCCGGAATATTCTGCATTCTCCGCTCCAGCTCTGTGATGAACTTCGGTGTGCTGACAAGAGACCAGGAAAGCGTAGTTCCTGTGGCTCCCTTCACCTGTGCGGTATTCGTCTTAATCTGTCCATATTTATCGAAAATACCGACCAGCGTCTCCATCAGCTCTGCAACAATGTCGTAGATCCGGTTGTTTTTCTCTGTCAGCGCACTTGCAGCATTTGCACAGTATACAGACAGACGCTCGCTCAGCGCATTTTTGAATTTTGCATTATACAGCGCTTTCATGGCATCCACGTAAGCATCGCGGTCTTTCTTCTTGGTGCCGCCCATAATCGGATTGCCGTTTCGGATCTTGGCAAGAGCCTCCGCAGCTCTCTGTTCCAGGATGTTCATCTGTTCCGGAGCCATCTCTTCCGCAATAAAGTCGCTCACCATGCGCTTCAGTTCCGTGATTGTACTTCTGGAATTGGGATCTGTGGTGTACAGACACTGCTGGGCAAATACAGGTCCTTTCTCCAGATCGAGGAAATACTGGTTCACGATATTGTTATCATCGCTGATCTGCTCCTGCAGATGTTTCATCATAATCTCAATGTTGGAATCGATCATGGCCACCTGCTTTTTGAAAGCAGCCTCAAACATCTGATTCGTCTGAGCCGGATGCTCCTTAATCATCTTGTAATCCAGCTTGTCCACATCGGCTGCACGGATTTTATTTCTTGCCGCATTGATCAGACCGTTCTTCGTCAGTCCGAAAAATGCCATGACTGCTTCCACATCCTTGTCACCCGGCCGCTGATTCCAGTAACGCTCAACCTCCTGGAACGCCTTGTATGTCAGATAGCTCATAATATCATCCATGGGCAGCTTTGCGGAGGAAGCTCCGGCAATACTGTATACGTAGGATACGGGATGGCGCAGATTTCCAAGCTGTGTCATATATGTATTGATATTGTTCGTCTCATTGGACAGGAAGGACTGGATGGAGAATCCATTGTAATCCGTCACTCCATCATCGCCCAGCACAAAGTTGAATACCGTCTCTGCTGCGATATGGATGACTCCTTCATAATTGTCATCACCCATTCCGATCGTCGCGCCGTTGCGGTCCTTGCTGGACATCATCAGGCAGATATCATACGGAGGAATCGGCTTGTCTCCGCTTCTGCCAACCTTTATGGTACCGTATACCTGTTCAAAGGAATCTCCTACCTTGTCCACATTCATCAGATAATCCAGCTCTTTCAGAGCGGCATATCCGTTGGCATAGATGCTTTCCCGTTTTACACTGTCAATTCCGCTCTTTCCTGCATTTACATCAGGCATGAACAGAATACCGATATTCTGCACCGGACGGCCGCCCACCGTGGCTGCCACCGCTTTCACAAGATATGGGATATCAATAAAGGTACCACTTCCGGTACCGCCGCTGATTCCGGCAAAAATAAATACATAAAGAGGAATCGTCTCATCGTATCCGCTGGTAGCACGCTCGATCTTTGATTTCAGGATATTCTGTACGGAAGCCATATTCTGCATCAGAAGCAGACGGCCCAGCTGACGCACAGCACCGGCACCGTTAATCACCGTCTTCGTATCAATATCCGTATTCAGCCACTTGTTTACGTATGGGGGCAGCAGCTCCGGCTTTGCAAGAACCGGCTGCACGTTCGGCATCGTATAGATCTGGATTTCTCCTGCCCGCTTATTCAGGTAAATGCCCTGATAGTGCTTCGTTTCGTAATCCATATCAGTATCAATTCCGAGGTACTCGATATTCTTCGGCTTGTCCGTATACTCTCCGTCCTTCTTCTCACTCTGGATCGTATCATAGATCAGCTTCTTTGTGATCAGAAGAGAATCCACGCCTGTTCCGCCCAGACCGATAATCAGCACAGGTGCATCCACTGCTTTTGCCTTTTCCGCAATGGCACGCAGTCTTCCGCCCTGATCAGCATCCAGGGATTCTTTAATCCTTTTTTTGTATTCTTCACTTAAACCCATATCTGTTTTCCTTTCTTATATAAAAATATCACTTTTTATGATTTTACTTCAGCCTCCCCGGTGATTCTGTACCTTTTTTCTTCAGAACTCATCCTTCGGTTCCAGTGTGTAGGAGCATGCAATTGTCACTTCTCCCTCTTCTGTCTGACAGATCACCGCAAAATTGTCGCCGTCACGCAGGGTCAGTTTTTTTGTTTCGCTGTCAAATCCGTCTGTCAGTGCACAGTATCTGGAATTATTCATTACGGTCACACCATTTTTCAGCGGCTTAATTACCACTTTGTCGAGATCTGCGGTCGTCACTGCAGGATCCGTAACAATGATGGACATAAGAGCACGCTTCTTTTCAAAGCTCAGAGAGAATTCTTCTTCCGTATTTGCACCGAAGGTTCTGTCATCCTCCAGATACCAGTATACGTATCCGTCCAGCTTCGGTCTGTGGCTCAGAATAATAATCACAACAATCAGGATAATCAGAAGGAGTACTCCCACTCCGATCAGAATCAGCGGAAGAATACTTCCGAAAACACCTTTTACTTCCACCTGAACCTGCTGCGGATCACAGGCAGTGCCGTCTCCGGCATCCGTTGCCACTACAGTCAGAACCGTAGTTCCCTTCTTATTGCCCTTCAGATTAATTTCACTGCCATTCTGTGTCATATCCGCCACAGAAGGATCACCAATCGTTACGTTATAATTCAGTCCGTTCCCTGTATTCGTTGCGAAATACTGGTCCAGATTCAGATCATGCTTCGTCTGGTTTGCAATCAGGCCGTTCAGTGTAACGGTCGGAATCGATGTACACGTCACTTCCGTAGGCGGAATCTCCGACGTAAACGTAAGCGGATCAGATTCACGGTACATATTTGCAGAAGCACTGTCTGCAAATACGGTTACAGTAATGGTATCTCCCGCATCCACCGGAATATCACCGGTGAATTTGTACTGGCCGTCCTGGTACGTCATCGGTACATTGGAATTTCCCTTTGCCTGGCTGTCCACTCTGGCTTCTGTTGCGAACTGACGGTACAGGGCATCCTCCTGAAGCGGCTGATTCTGGTATTCAAAATAAGCATTTACGGTAACTGTTCCGTTCTGATTGTCCACCAGTTCCGCTTTCAGTGTCACCTTATAGTTCAGCATCCATCCCAGTGTTACCTTACAGTTCTCATCTCCGTAAATCCGGACCTTCCAGTTGCCGGACTGCGGTGTAATCAGTTTCAGTGCACTGTATGTATCGGAAACGCTGAGGATCACTGTCTGTCCGTCAATAGGTATTGTATTTCCGTTCGGATCTTCCACTTCCACATTTGTCAGTCGTTTGTCAGAAAGGATGGCAATGTTTGCCTCCATAACACTGTCATTGGGAATCGGAACATCAACCACTGCCGGAGTGTTGCTGTCCTGAATTGTCACTTCCCCAAGCGGGGTGTAGGAAGACTCGATAAAGTCTGCAAAGATCTCACAGAACGTATCCGGAAGCACCTCTGAGGTCGTAACCTTTTTATATTTTCCTCCCGTCTGGGAAGCAATCTCGGAAATCAGATCCTCCTGCACATTGCCCTGATCGCCCACATCCAGCCCCAGTGTGTAGACTGCAATGCCTTCTGCACTGGCCGTATCTGCCGCGTCACGTGTCATCGTCTCGGAATCTGAAGCTGCCAGAGCCGGATCATCTGCCTTCGGAAGATCAATTTTTCCGTCTGTAAAGAATACAATTACTTTATTATTTCCTATGTCATTTGCCGTGCTCAGAATCTCCACCGCCTTGCGCAGCGCGATTCCGAAGTCTGTATCACCTGAATACTGCAGCTGGGAAATCGCATTCTTTACGCTTTCCTTGTCGGACTGCTGGCTGATGGTAGTCAGATTAATCACATTGCCGAGTGTATCGGAGAAAGGAACAACTGCCACGCGGGAACCCTGGCTCTCCATCATATCCACAAACAGCTTTGCTCCCTCCAGCGTTGTTTTCGGTTTGTCCGGATTCTCCCTGACATTGTCTGCATCATTCATAGAACCGCTGGTATCGATCACCAGCACCACATCCAGACCTGTGGATGTATCCAGACCTGCCGCCTGCACCATAATGATCCCAAACATCATACACAGTACAGAGACTGCCAGAAGCAGCCATGTTTTCATGTACTTCATTTTCAACTTCCTCCTCATTTTTCTTTCTGTCTATAGTAAATCAGCCAGATTGCAGGTTATCCCATCCGCATTCCACACAGCTTCAGTTCGGACAGTCTCAGGCTTCCGCCGGACTCCTTTTCTCCGTACATCTCAACAACCTGCAGTTTCACGCAGGAGGCCGCAATATCCGGAACCCTGATATATGTGCCGAGGGGTTCATTTTCATCAGGCAGTGTAAAATAGTATTCCTTCGAATCGTCAAACACAACCCGTATCTTTTTTGCTCTGCCGGCCAGTTCAAACGATCCCTCATATCCCGCGGATCCGTTGATCAGATACAGATACCTGAAACGGCAGCCGGAGGGATAATCGATCTGAATAATGTCTCCTTTATTCAGTTCGCAGCTTACTCCGGCGTTTCCGTCTGTCAGCCGGCCAAGCTCACTGTTGTTTTTTACATTTCCGTTTTCATCCGTCAGGCTCATATTTCCGAAGGAAAGCTCCTGCATCTCCTGGAGTGTACAGCCATCGGCCTTTACATATCCTGTAATTCCCTCCTGACTGGTTACAGCATACATCAGCTCACCTGTATTATTGTTATAGGCACTTCCCTCCACATAAAGCGGCTTTCCGTCCACCGGTATCTCCTCGACAGTATCATCCTGCGCGTTCGGATAGATATCCACCCATTCACCTGTCGGTATCATCAGTCCGGCTTCCCCGGAGACATCCTCCATCACCGCTTCTTCCATCTCTGCCATTACCTTCACATCCAGTCCGTATTTTACCAGAAGCGTATGAATCTCCTCCCTGGCCATGGAAAAAGGATGTTCCAGCTGACGGATCACAGGAGTCGGGCTGGCCATTGTGATACAGAGAAAGACCAGGGTCATCAGAACGATATGTACCGGTCTCACCGTATTGCAGATACGGATATTTTTTTTCTGAAGGAACAGCGAAGAATCCACAGAATCTTCCAGCTCGCCTTCCAGCTCTTCCTTCGCCGGTTCCTTCCTCGGACCCGATCCTGCCTGCAGGATCTCTCTCTTCATTATCTCCAGAAATGTTGCTGCATTCCGGAAACCACTTGCCATTTTCCGCTGCTGTTCACTGGCATGCACTGCACAGTGTTTCCATTTCAGGAGCAGTTTTTTTCGCCTTCCCTCACAGCATATCCAGATAACAGATTTTATCAGAAACAGAACTGTAAGAAAGGAACATACAAGAAATGCAATGGTATTTACCGTTACCCCGCCAAGCCAGATGCGGTCTGTAATCCCTGACACCATCTGCGCCCCGCAGAGCAGAATCAAAATCAGCAGGAGAACCTGTCTGATCCAGAATCCTCCGCTGGAAATCTTCCGGTTCAGCAGCTTTCCGTAGATTGCTGCGATCTGTAATGATCCGGAATAAAATTCTTCTTTGATCTTTTTCTTCTGAAGTGCCGCGTCTTTTATCCAGAGCTGCAGGCTGTGATCCATCCGGTCATACAATGCCTGCGCCTTCTGCGGCGTGCTGACGCTGCCCATATCGATATAAATCTGCATGGGCAGAAACAGGTTATCGTTGTTCGGATAAAACATATAGTAAAAGCTTTCTGCCAGAATCGCTGCCTCTTTGCCGTTTACATCAGTTCCGTTCAGCGGATTCCGCTCAATCAGCCGTACAAACTCACTGTAATACCGTGAAAATTTTTCAATATCTTCCTGAGACTCCAGATTCTCCTGTTCAATCTGTGCTCTCAGCTTTCGGGCTTCATCCGTCTGATACCGATAATGGCCGGTATTCTCCTTCAGCCATCTCAGAAAAAAAATGGATATGGTCTGTGCTTCCATTATAATAAACTCCCTGAAATCTGCCTTTTCATAATAAAATATTATATTATCACTTCAGCTAAATAGCAATTCCTTTTTGTTTTTCAGCTGTATAAATCCTGCTCAGGAAACCTGCTTTTCAAAATGCTGATAGTCTTTGAGACTGCTCCAGTCGCCGCCCCACGTAAACCCGTGTTCCGTAAACAGCTGATAGCATAAATCATCATGGTTAATCATGTGTCCCACATCGGTTCTCGATCTGTCCACATAATCCGCCGCATTCGGATGATAATATGTCCCGTTGCCTTCCACATACGGGTTCTGCTGCGGATTGATGTCGATGGCAAGACCCAGCGCATGATTCGACAGATTGCTGCTTCCCGTCACATTTCTGTAATTAAATGCGGAAGTGTTGTTCGCTTCAATCGAGGTGAAATCATCGGCGCCGTAATTATCGATCAGATACATGGACTGGATTTCGTACTCACTGCGGTAAAGCTGACGGAAAATTTCAAGACAGTCCTCAGCGATGAGGTGACTGACAATCAGCTCACCCACCCGCACCTGATGGTCAAAATCATAATGCAGAACTTTCAGATACCGCAGATCCTCCCGCGGAACCGTACAGTATTCCTTATATGACTTTCCGTAAATCCGGCTGAAAATTTCATCTGAAATCGGATATATCCGAAAATAAGCATCCAGATCTGTTTCACTCAGCCGTTCCGTCTGTATCAGCGTACCGGCCTCTGTTTTCTCCGCATCCTCGTCACTTATCATTGGCACTGCAGGATCCTGTTTTATCTCTGTTTCCTGCTGTATCTGCGGTTCTGCCTCTGTCATGGCTGCAGCCGCTTCCGACTCACGGATCTGCGCAACCTCTCCGGAAAGCTGCTCCACCTGATCCTTCATATCACCAAGCTCTGATTCCAGACGGCTGCAGTGATCCGACAGCTCCGCCAGCTGTTCCTGTCCGCGATACAGCAGAATGCCAAGAAATACGCTGCACAGAATCAGAAGTACAATCACAAACGTTGCCAGAATTCTGTTTACCCACTTCATCTTTTTCCCCCGCACTTTCAAAAATTATCAATAGTAAACGCCGATTTCCGCAATACACGTCTCATCAGCCAGTGTTTCTCCTTCCCTGTCTGTGTAAACCTCAAGAATTGTGATCCGGATTCCCTCCAGCGGGAACGGTTCGGAAAATGACACAATGTGTTCTTTGTGGTCATCCGGCAGAGATATGGTCAGTGTCCAGTTCCGGGATTCATCGAGCAATGTCATTTCGATTGTTTTCGGCCGGTAATTATTCTTGTAATAATAATCCCATCCCTTTTTGTCGTTCCAGTTTCCGGAATGGATCGTAATATACTGAACCGGATACGCACCGTCAAAGTCAACCTCCATCCACTCACCGATACCGGGGCCCGTAACACCTTCCTGCCAGGACGTTGTCAGATCACCGTCCACCGCCTCCCAGGCAGTCCGCTCCGTGCTGTAATTGCTGCTGGAGCTGCAGAATCCGACGGGTACTTTCTGTCCGCCGTAAGTGAAATTCTCCGGATCCATATATACCTTCATATTGGAAAGATCCGGTTCCTGCGTTTCATCCACCCGGTTTGTCTCTGTGGAATTCGTCGTGACAGGCTCTGTCTGCGGCGGATCCGTAACCGGTGTCTCCGTCTCAGCTGCAGTTTCGGACACCACTTCCGTATGACTCGTTTCCTGTGCAGGAATCTCACCTGTCATTCTGTAATCCGCAGATGCCAGAACTTCTTCTGCAGATGCTGTGGTCAGATGACGCTCCGTTCTGGCCTGCCGCTGCAGATATTCTCTTCCTGCCACGCAGCCGCCTGCTATCTCTGCAGCAAGCAGAAAGACCGCGATTAAAAACCATCTTCTTTTCATAAACTTCCTCCCGGAACAGCCCCGGCAGCTGCCTGGCTGTATCACTGCACATAATAACTAATTTTACCATATTTTCTTCCATTATCAAGAAAAACAAGGCTGTATGCGGAAATGATTTGCTTTTTCCCGGTCAGTATGGTTATAATACAGTTAATTCAATTTGTAATACAGAAAGGGGAATTTCCCATGAGCGCCAATGGTAATAAAAAGAAGGCTGCCGTCCGTCGAACCCGCGGTTCAAAGAGCTCTCCGGCACCTGTGATCATTGCCGTCAGCCTGAGTGCCGCCGTACTGGTTGCCGCCGGTGCCGCAGGAACGTATTTCCTGTTACATAAAAGCGATTCAGGCACAAAAGAACCGGAAATTATCACGGTTCAGTCCGGCACCACATCAGAATCCGGAACCTTACCCGTATCAGAAACGGTCACCGAACCTGAGTCCCCGGTTTTGCAGCCGGTCGATTCTGAATCAGAAACTGGCTCTGCCGAAACCGGGACGGAGAATCCTTATCTGGAGGACGTTCAGAAATACATCAGCCGCATGACGCTGGAAGAAAAAGTCTGTCAGCTGTTTATCGCTTCTCCGGAAGCCATGGTAAGGGCGTACGCTCCCGATACACAGACTGTAACGCTTGTAGGCGACACAACAAAAGTAGCCTTTGCCCAGAATCCCATTGGTGGAATTCTGTTTTCTACCGCAAATATCAATACGGATCAGACGTCCCAGTATCCGGATGAGACTGCCGGAAATCTTGTCTGGATTCAGAAAATGGCTGCCGATTTTCAGGCAGAAAATCTGGCATATAATTACAGAGGTCAGCCGGCAGCAGAAACTGAGCAGGAGTTCTCAACAGAAACAGCTTCATCGGAAACAGCCACTTCTCAGACTGCGGAATCACTCTCCGGGACTGCCGTGTCAGAAAGTGCAGGTGCAGACAGCCAGATACCTGTCTCTGAAAACACTGCTGAAAACCAGACCGAAGCTGCAGGTACGGAAAGCACTGACCGCAATCTGCCCCTGCTGACGTGTGTAACAGAAAACAGCCTTCGCGAATTTCTTCTTGGATTTGCAGACAATTCTGCTATCACAGTCAGGGATACTACGTTAAGCGGACAGGGAATCAACATGGTCATTTCCAGTTACAACGGCGGACAGCCCTCTCTGACCATACAGGACACGAACCGAGTCGTTGACGTACTGAATGCCCAGGACGGGTTCATGTATCGTTTTGACCAGGAACATACATCTGAGGGTTCCTTGGCATCCCCGCCGCTGGCCTACCGCAACCGTCTGAACGACTCTGCCTGTGTTGTACTGGAAAACCAGATCTACAGTGCTTCGGATCCTGCCGGAGTAAAAGCCGGAATCCGCGGCAGATATGCAGATGGCGGTGCAGAGTATGACGGAGTAGTGATCTGCCCCATCGATTCCAATGAAGTGGTAAACGTAATGAAGGCTGCTGTCCTGTCAGAAACTGATGTGTCTGTCGATTCGACAGCCGTTGGGGAAACATCCGGTCCGGAGTCCGCTGCCGCAGGCGGAAGCACAGAAAATACGGTTGTTGTGTCTGAAAGTACAGAAGAAACAGCTGCCGCATCCGAAAACACAGGAGATGCAGCTGCTGCGTCTGAGACAGAAACCGATACAGTTTCAGAAAATACAGGAAGTGAAATGCTCACCGACGCAGATTATGTGTCCATGGCAGTCTGCAATGCCTTTCTGGAAGGTGCCGATATGATTCTGTGCACATCCGATTATGACGTACTGAAAAATGCGCTCCTCGATGCAGTAAAGAGCGGAAAGCTTTCAGAGGATATCATCGATGAAGCGCTGGTACACGTACTGACCATGAAACTGAAATATTTCGGTTCAGATCCGCAGAAGATCACCGAACCGGCTTCGGAATCCGAGTCAGAGACCACACAGGAACTCAGCATTACAGTAGAAACGGATTCTCCGGCTGCTGACGCAACAGCTGAAATGCAGTCTCAAGCCGCTTCCTCCTCCACTGAGGGACAGACATCGTCTGAAACACAGTCATCATCCGGAAGTCAGCAGATATCCGAAAGCCTGCAATCAGCAGAAACACAACCGCCATCCGGAGGTCAGCCGTCCACCGGAAACCAGGAAGCAGCCACGCAGAATATCCAGCCCGGTGGGCAGCCACAGACTCAGACAGAGCCAAATGAAACGCTGCCGTCAGAGACGACAAGGGATACACAGAACGGTCAGGAACTGCACCTGAATAATCCGGGCAGCACAAATGAATAATTTTCGAGTCTTGACAACACTTTGATTCGTGCTATAATGTTCAAAGATTCAGACGACAAAGCATTGACAGGAAGAGTAGAATAAGAAACCACACAGAGAGGGATACATTTTGGTGGAAGTATCCTGTGGGGAATTATTTGAAGACCACCCTGGAGCGGCTTTAATACAGCCCGGCCGACACCGTTACCGTCCAATGAAGTGGTTTTAACAATTAGGGTGGAACCGCGGTATTTCTGTAATATCGTCCCTGAGCAGCGTATCAGCTGTTCAGGGATTTTTGTTTTATCTCAGTCGAAGAAGCTTCCCACTTCTATAAGAGTAATAACAAATATTCAGTAGAAGAAAGACAGACAAAATAATCAAATCCAAGGAGGAATGGAATATGAAAATCACACTGAAAGATGGCTCTGTAAAAGAATACGCAGAGAGCAGATCCGTTATTGATATCGCTTACGATATCAGTGAAGGACTGGCACGGGCAGCCTGCGCCGGAGAAATCAACGGCGAAGTGGTTGATCTGAGAACCGTTATTGAAGAAGACTGTACCCTGAACATTCTGACCGCAAAGGATGAAGCAGGTCTGCGGGTGGTGCGTCACACCTGCTCTCACGTTCTGGCAGAAGCAGTCAAGCATCTGTTCCCGAACGCAAAACTGGCCATCGGGCCTGCCATCGATACAGGATACTATTATGATTTTGAAGCAGAACCTTTCTCAAGAGAAGATCTGGACAATATTGAAAAAGAAATGAAAAAGATCATCAAGAAAGGGGCAAAACTGGAGAAATACACGCTTCCGAGAGACGAAGCCATCAAATTCATGGAAGAAAAGAATGAGCCCTATAAAGTTGAACTGATCCGTGACCTTCCGGAGGACGCTGTCATCTCATTCTACAGCCAGGGCGATTTCGTGGATCTATGCGCAGGGCCGCACCTGATGAGCACAAAGGGAATCAAAGCATTCAAGCTTACCTCCTCCTCCGGCGCATACTGGAGAGGAAAATCAGACAATGCAATGCTGCAGAGAATTTACGGAAGTGCATTTGCGACGAAAGAAGAACTGGAAGCGTACCTGCAGCACCTGGAAGACATCAAAAAGCGGGATCACAACAAGTTGGGCCGTGAGATGGAGCTGTTCACCACTGTCGATGTGATCGGACAGGGTCTTCCGCTGCTGATGCCGAAGGGACAGAAAATGATCCAGACACTGCAGCGCTGGATTGAAGATCTGGAAGACAACGAGTGGGGCTACGTTCGTACCAAAACTCCGCTGA
The DNA here is from genome assembly GCA_034093895.1 of Candidatus Choladocola sp. Classification (GTDB taxonomy): domain Bacteria; phylum Bacillota; class Clostridia; order Lachnospirales; family Lachnospiraceae; genus Choladousia. Next base: position 19,041 of record JAXEBU010000143.1, read on the forward strand.
TGGCAAAAAGTGACCTTTACAAGATTTCCGGACACTGGGATCATTACAAAGACGGCATGTTCGTCCTCGGTGATGAGGAAAAGGACAAGGAAGTATTCGCTCTGCGTCCCATGACCTGCCCGTTCCAGTACTATGTATACAAGGCAAGCCAGAAATCCTACCGCGATCTGCCCCTGCGCTACGGCGAGACTTCCACACTGTTCCGTAATGAGGACTCCGGTGAAATGCACGGTCTGACACGTGTCCGTCAGTTTACCATATCCGAAGGACACCTGATTGTCCGCCCGGATCAGATGGTGGAAGAATTCAAGGGCTGTCTGGCGCTGGCAAAGCACTGTCTGACCACTCTTGGTCTGCAGGACGATGTAACTTACCATCTGTCCAAGTGGGATCCGGACAACAAAGAAAAATACATCGGCGAACCGGAAGTGTGGGATGAGACAGAACAGCATATTCGCGATATTCTGACGGAACTGGAGGTTCCGTTTGTAGAAGATGTCGGTGAAGCCGCATTCTACGGCCCGAAGGTTGATATTAATGCAAAGAATGTATACGGAAAAGAAGATACCATGATCACGGTACAGTGGGATGCTCTCCTTGCAGAACAGTTCGACATGTACTACATTGATCAGAACGGCGAAAAAGTCCGTCCTTACATCATCCACCGTACTTCCATCGGCTGCTACGAAAGAACACTGGCATGGCTGATTGAAAAATATGCCGGAATGTTCCCGACCTGGCTGTGTCCGGAACAGGTACGTATCCTTCCGATCTCCGACAAGTATCTCGGATACGCTGAAAAAGTGGAAAAAGAGCTGAAAGCAAACGGCATCCTCTGCACAGTTGATGCCAGATCAGAAAAAATCGGCTACAAGATCCGCGAGACAAGACTGGCAAGAGTACCGTATATGCTCGTAGTCGGCGAAAAAGAAGAAGCAGACAATAAAGTCTCTGTCAGAAGCCGTTTCCTCGGCGATGAGGGACAGAAGGATCTGCAGGAATTTATCGATGCCATCTGCAAAGAAATCCGCACAAAAGAAATCCGCAAGATTGAAGTGGAAGAACAGAAATAGGGTTTTGAAGAGCCTGTGAAAAAAAGTCTGTAAATAGCATATGGAAATATATGCGATAAGGGTCTTCTATGATAAAATCTAATTCATAGGAGGCCCTTTATTATGGCAAACAGAAAAAAAGAAGTTTACAAACCAAAACCGATGACTGAA
>JAXEBU010000144.1:0-35547 GCA_034093895.1 Candidatus Choladocola sp.
TTCTTTGCATGTTTTTCCAATTCCAGCATGTACTTATCAAAGTCAGACATAAACAGTCTGTCCTGAATAACACGATATTTTTCAAATTCGATCTCAGCTTTTGCCTTGGCAATCTCTGCTGTGATTTTGCCTGCATCCTGAAGAACCTCTCTGTCATCTGCCATCAGAAATAGATCCAGACGCTTTGCCCAGTCTTCCATTGTCATCGGAATGTGACGCTCTGCACGGTCCTCTGCCAGATCCAGATACGCTGAAACGATACGCTCTATCGAACGCATTTCCTTCTCTGAAAGATAATTCTTCGCAACACTCACATCGCTTTTTACGATCTTGCCTTCCGGTGCTGCTGCCCAAGTGGTCAGTCCCGTATGTGGCTTGTCGGCATCTGCTCGCTCATAAATCAACTCTGCTGCCGTATGACCGTGAACTGCATAATGCATCTTGTTCTGCACCTTGGCAAAGAACTGCTTTGTCGTTTTTGCTGTGCGGTCATAAGTTTCATATCACGAGTGACCTGACGTGAACCTTCGGTTTGAACTATCCGGAAATTCCGGATAGTTGAATTATCCTCAAGTTCTGAGTCGGAATAAATCTTCTTAATATGCTCATTGATTGTACGAACATCCACGCCATACAACGTGGCCATCATTTTTTGTGTCAGCCATATATTCTCATCCACATAGCGCATCTCAATACTGTCCTGCTGGTCGCCGATAGAGGCAACATAGGTCAGGTATTCCGCTGCGCTGGAACGGATGGTTATTTCATCTTTTTTCTTTTTCAAAGAGGAATCCTCCTTTAACGTTCCCAGAGCATTATTCTGCCTGTGCATCATAGGATTGCTTCACAATTTCCATGATTTGATCTAATTCATCCTGATGCTCCATAAACAATTCTACATCACCATTTCCCCAGCGCCCTAAACCTGTAATATCTTTACAGATACCGTTACAAAAAGCCCGGAAATACGCCGCTTTTCAGCACTTATTTATCTTTCCTTGACAGCAAACAGACCGTCTCGACATGGCACGAGAGGCCCTGATTGATAACAACATAATCGGAATATTTCGGAATAGTCCGTTTGTCTACGGAAACATATCAACTCATATCTGTAGTAGAAATATCTCCACTTCTGTCGTTATCTATATCGCAACCTAAACCTCGCCAGTATACGGGAACTGGTCTGCAATTCCCTTTATATTTCCTATTATAATGCCAAAGTCAATAGTTGCAGACTTCCCATTGTCTCGACCCTGCCTGTTCGCAGTACAAGGGATAGGTCAACGACTATTTTCCAGTCCATCTGGAACCACAATTCCCATGCACTCGACCTTAATAGTCAAAAATTCACACGATAAATCCACCAGTACTGTTTGCCTAGTCTATCAAGACGCAATCTTTGATACAAGCATATATGTAGTTGAAAGCCCAGAAACAGCGTGAAATAGCGCTATTTCTGGGTTCTTTCCTGTATGTAGGGCCACTTTGATAGCAGCCCATTTTAGCATTTTGTGTTCGGTATGCTGTTGTTGCTGCTACCAAAGCGACACCTCTTTTCTCAATAATTAAAAAGTATGGCAAAATTAAAAGGTTCAATCTTCCGAATAGAAATCATCCAGCACATATGTGGTAACCGGTGTGATAAATAGTTCGTACTTAATAACCAGCCTGATTAGGTCATTTCCATCAATAAGCGTAATCGGTGTACCTTCTCTTGCTGCCTCACGAGCCTTATTTGTGAATCGGCTATTTGTGATAAACACACCATAGTCAGCTTGGAACTTATTCATTGCACCAAGGAACTGATTGATGTCTGGCTCACTTACAGGATTGGCATTAAACCTTTTACACTGGATGACCACTCTTGTCGTTCTGAAATCGTCGTCATCGATGTGATATCCATAACCATCAATACCACCATCGTTAGAAATCTGGACTCCCTTATTCGTGAACTGCACTCCCATCTTTGTGAGAAGTGCTCTCGAAAACTGCTCAAATTTTGCCGGAGACATGTTAGCAATCGCACTCTGCAATTTTACCTTGAAGTCATCCAATAACTCGTCCTCAGAAGACTCGTTATCCTCATCTTCCACATCAGGAGTGACTGCCGGTTTGTTCTTTGTTTTATTCTTGGCAGAGTGTTCTTCCCAATATGTACGAGCTTTATCTCTAACCTCGGTTTTTACATCAAAGTTCGACAGGTCAACACTGGCTCCTTCTTGAGTGAGCGTAATCTGTGGATTGTATTTCACATAAGAAATAAGGCCAACATATCCTAGCTCTTTGATTGCAAAGTTAAACTTAAAATCAAACTTCTTATACTGATTTCCTGTCTTGTTGGAGGTATACAGTTTCTGTTCAAATTCCGCAATATGCTCATCCAATTCACTGATTCTGTCTCTAATCTCAGAACGTTCCAACTGTCCACCAGCTGCCTGAAGGACCTCAAGAATTGGCTTGATAAGATACGAAACCTGTTCTTCTGAATTTAATGTATCGTAATACATCGCTAACGCTCACCTCCTTACTCTACGCCCAGAGCCTTAAACACTGCGTCCTCGGCGCTGCTATAGAAAATCAAATTGAAACTTCCAATCAGGTCTGCCGGTACGGTACCAAGCTCTGCCGCTGATGTGATAGGTAGCAGCACTCTCTTTGCTCCACTATCCAAACATACCTGCAGAGAATTTGCCAGTTCATCCACCTTCATCATTGTTCCACTGATGCTGATTTCACCAAGTACAGCAAGGCTGCTGAGTGTTGGCTTTCCAAGTGCAATCGAGCACATAGCAATCAATGTAGGAAGAGCCAGCTTTCCAGTCATGCCGATACCCTGCAAATCCTGATAGTTGATAATATAATCTTTTGTTGTGGTACTGATAGCTCCACTGATGCGATTCCCGTTTGCCTTCAAAAAATTAAAAGCAGTATTTGTGGATTCCTTTGCATCACGGTCACTACCAATTCCCGTTTTCTCAAACTTTCCGTTACCCGGAAGCATCTGGCTTTCCAAGCGGAATACACCAAGCATGCCACTCTTGCCCTGAGATACAGTGTAAACCTGTCCCGGATTGCACATTCCTTCTGGTATGAGTTTTCCGCCACCTTGCTCAGGTACGGAAACATAGTGCTCCTCAAAGGTCTCATTATCTATGTAGGAGAAGTTTACATCGTAGAATTCCATACCGCCCAGCTTCTTGAGCTGTTCTTTTACACGGCGGCGCATCTCCAACGAAATCTGAAGAACTTCTTCTACCTCTTCCTTGGTAAAACTTCCATCTGGATACATCAGCTTCAAATAACCATCTGCCATTCTACGCACAGCGATGGTATCTCTCTGATTGAGATTCTTGCCAAGACGGAAATAATGGTCAATGGCATCGCCATACTGTTCCTTACGAAGTTCACGGATGAACTCTGCAAGGTAGTCGCTGATAAATCCATAATCGTTTGTGAAATGCTCTGGACGGAACTTTGGAATCTCCCAACCCGGCAGATAGCAATGAATACGGTCAAGGAACGCTGTATCAGTTCCCATTTCAGGTGGGAACGGATCAAACAAACTTGATGTCTTCAGAAGAACATCCACGCTCTGATTGATATTACCAACGAATACCATAGAGGCGGAGGCGGCCTTCTCTTCCTTACCTCGTGCAAAGGAACCGGATGCCATGTAGTCTTTCATAATCTGCACGCCATCTTTATCCTTGAATTTGATGCCTGCTACTTCATCAAAAGCGACACAGTCCCATAATCCAACAAGGCCGACCGTCTTGCGTCCCATGTTGTAAAACAGGTTTGCTACCGTTGTCTGGCCTCCAGACACAAGGATACTATTCGGAGAAATCTCCTTGTAAAGATGAGACTTACCAGTGCTTCGAGGACCAAGTTCACAGAGATTGAAATTGTTCTCTACCAGCGGAATCATACGGGTCAGAAGCAGCCACTTCTCACGATAGGATAATTCATCTGGCTCCATACCAATCGAGCGCAGCATAACATCCAGCCACTCTTCCTTGGTAAAAGCCTGACGGCCCTGTTTCAAATCTTCTATATCTATATGTGGCATCTGAATCGGAGTCAGCTTTGTAATCCGAATCGGTGTGCCATTCTTTTTTTCTTCTTCGACGTACTCATAATTCAGCTGAACAATACACCAAATGCCACCACAAAGCAGGCGGTCATATTTTTCAGGGTATTCGTCAGCGATAGGTATTCCTCTGATGCCCAGATTGGAGAAGTCAGCCTGATAGATATTGTCCCTCATATTGAGGTTAACCGTTATCATATCAATGACTGTGTGGCTGCCACGACTACGAAGCCTTGACAAAATCTTCTGCGCTTCATCTGGTCTTACAAAGTTATCGGCAAGGATGCGCTTTACATTCTGCACACCCTGCTCGATAACCTCATCATCGTCGGAACTGCAATATTGACCCAACAGAAACTCAAGAACATAAACAGGTACATTGGCACCTTCCTTGATTTTCTTGGTCAGGTCTTTACGGACAATCTTGCCATCAAAGTGCTGGCGGAGTTTGTCTTTTATGATTTCACGGGAGCTTTCGCCCGTTTCAAATACATTGTCCATTTGCAATCCTCCCATTTGCGGCATCAACTAAAGAAGTCAAATTCATCTACCGCAAATGCAATGTCAATCTGGAACTCTTCTTTTTGCGGCATCTGCAGACCTGTTTCATCTGCGATGACTAAATAGTAGCTTGCTCTATTATCATATTTCAGTGATTTCAGATTGAAGCTGCAACGGAATGTGCGCTCCTGTCCGTTATCACTGGTCTTATCTGCGATAATCTTTGCTGTATCACTTATCTGCTTTCCATTGGAATCGACAAAATACAACAAATAGTTTGCTGCGCTGCGGTTATCGCCAACCGCATCCTTCTGATAGAAGTTCAGCGAGAATATCATGTTACTAATTTTACGGCTTGCAGAAAGAAGTCCTACTTCTACCGGCTTCGTATCGTACTTAGCCTTGTTACGCTGGTAAGCCTTGGAATCGTTACGAAGGTAATGATATTCAATAACCGGAACCACCATCTCCTGAAGGCTGATACCACCATGCACGAAATTGAGTCCGCCACCTTTTTTCTTAATACGGACACTTTCTCTCGGTGCGAAGGCATCGTAACCGTCATCCATGAACTTCACCGGAAGCAAATAATCCGGAGTTGCTCCCTTACGGGTAATCAGGTAACGACGGTCAATCTCCACGTCCTGCTCACTCGGTGTCGTCTTATCCACCTTAGAATCCTCAGACAGAGGACTGTAGGTGTAAAGGAAGCCGTGGTCAGCGGTAATATACACACGAGTACCACTGAACTCATTACGGATGATTCTTACAATGTTTTTGATTTCTTCGATTGCATCATCACATGCCGGGAATACCATGCTGTCAGAAGTATGGCTTGCTTCATCCACCTTATCGTGATAGATGTAAACGACATCCATTCCCTTAACCAAGGCACTTCTTGTCCTCAAACTCTCTATCTTCGTCATACCAGAAGATGATACGACGCTTATAAAACTCCGGCAGCGGTGCAGCAAATCGCTTATTCAAATCTCGGATTATTGTATCTAAATCCATACTGGCCATGCTGCCACCTCCTTATTTAATCTTTGCCAAGACATCCTTGAATATCTCGTAATTCTTCTTCACACCATCATCAAGGTCGATGGAAATCATCTGGTCCGCCAAGTGATGGATTTTTTCTTCGTACTCATGGATTTCTGTGGCTTGGTCATTCAGTGTTTTGAGCTGCTTATTGAGCTTCACTCTCTCACTGGTAGATGCATTTGCAATACGTGTCTCCAAGTCAGCAATCGCTGTACGATAACGAGCCTGCTGCTCATGAACATAGTCAGTACGAATACGAGCAATGGTATCAGGCTGGTAACGATGCATATAAATCAAACACTTGAAGCCATTTTTCTTACCGGAATCAAACATCCAGTAAATCGGACGCTTCTGATACGTCTTGCAGTGGTCTGCGTAGAAGCCGTTCATGAAATAGTTTCTGATTACATCCTTTGGCTGTCCTTTACCACCAAGAGCATCAGCAATAAATTTCAGGTTCTCCTGCAAAGTATCTTTACCATACACCACTTCGACAAACTTCACGAAGCGACCAACAATATCATCCTCAAAATACTCATCATCGCTAATAGGAATACAGTTTATTCATCGTCCACGGATAGCCGTATCCAGCTGAAAAACGGCACCGTTGTTGCCTCCGGCTCTTTGACCATCGCTCATAATTCGGATGGTACAAAATCCTTCAATCTGAGTTGCGAGGCCGGTGTTTATACCTATGCAGTCAGTGTTTCAGCAAGTGGAACGCATACGCTGAATACCATTCCAAGAGCATCCTCGGTATCAGCTACCTCAGTGAATATGGGAAGCGCCACAACGATTACTATCTCAAGGGCTTCTTCCTCCTTCACCCATACGCTGACCTATGCCTTTGGTAATTCTACAGGGACCATCACGACAAAGACCACCTCCACTTCGGTATCATGGACACCAGCTCTCACACTGGCAAATCAGATACCAAGCACGACAAGCGGTACTTGTACGATTACCTGCGATACCTACAATGGCTCATCTAAGATTGGAACCAAAACCTGCACGTTAACTTTGACGGTTCCTTCCGCCGTCAAGCCTACCATCAGCAGTCTGACTGCTACTCGTGTGGATGGCTCTGTCCCTGCCGCTTGGGGTATCTATGTGCAGTCGAAGTCGAAAGCAACGCTAACGATAAATGGTGCTGCCGGAATCTACGGCTCAACCATAAAGTCCTACAGTATCACTGGTGGCGGATACTCTGGTACTGCGTCTACTCTTACCACCGGGTTTTTGAACAGCTCTGGAACGATTACCTTTACTGCCACAGTAACAGATTCCAGAGGAAGGACCTCCGCTGCAGCAACCGTGTCGATTTCTGTCGTCGCCTATAGTCCACCGACCTTTAGTTCCTACAATTCTCAGCGTTGCAACAGTGGAGGTACGCTTTCGGAAGACGGCACCTATATCAAAGGAACGGTATCCTACAGGTTTGCTTCTTGCAGCTCCAAGAATACAGTGACTCGCTCCACCTACTACCGAGTCGCCGGAAGCAGCACATGGACCAATGCCTCTGCCAGCTTCAATTCCGGTACGGCCTTCACCTTTGGTGGCGGTAAGATTTCTACCGAGACTTCCTATGAAGTCAGATATGACCTGACGGATGCCTTTACGACAATCAGCATCACTGACATCGTATCTACGGCATCGGTAGTCATGGACTTTAAGAGTGGTGGTAAAGGTGTGGCAGTCGGTAAGGTATCTGAAACAGACAACTGTTTTGAGGTATCTGAAAAATGGGATGTAAAGGTCTACGGTAAGTTGCTGAAGGATTACATCAAACAATTCACTGGAGCTCTTTATCCTGTTGGTAGCATCTATATGAGCGTCAAGAATACCAATCCTTCCACCTACTTTGGAGGCACTTGGGTGGCTTGGGGAACGGGCCGTGTTCCAGTCGGTGTGAATGCAAACGACACAAACTTTGCAACAGTAGAAAAAACAGGTGGTGCTTCTACTGTCACACTGACCACAGCACAGATGCCTTCCCATACACATGCAAAAGGTACGCTGGCAACAGCAAGCGCTGGTGGGCATACCCATGACTTAAAGAACCAGAAAGCCTCATGGGGTACCAGCGGTGGCAATCGAGTGCTTATCGACGCTACTTCCGGCTACACTGCTGTCAGCAACAAGACAACTACCAGCGCCGGTTCTCACTCGCACACTGTCTCTGGTTCCACTGCCGCAGCTGGTTCCGGCAGTGCCCACAATAACCTGCAGCCCTATATCACATGCTACATGTGGAAAAGGACTGCTTAATTTTTATCCGCAGCTATCAGATAGTAGCTGCTTTTCTTATATCAAATTTCAGAAATGGAGGAATTTATCATGAAAGAATTCTGGAACACGATTCAACTTGTCTTCACCGGCATTGGCGGCTGGCTCGGCTACTTCCTCGGAGGTTGGGATGGATTGCTCTACGCACTCATCGCATTTGTAGTCATCGACTATGTCACTGGCGTCATGTGCGCCATTAGTAATCACACCCTCTCCAGCGAGGTCGGATTCAAAGGTATCTGTAGAAAGGTGCTGATTTTCTTGCTCGTTGGCATTGGCAGTATTCTTGATGCTCACGTCATCGGCTCTGGCAGTGTTCTTCGTACGGCGGTCATCTTCTTCTACATTTCCAATGAAGGTGTCAGCATTCTGGAAAACGCAGCTCGTCTCGGACTTCCGGTCCCTGAAAAAATCAAGGTCGTATTAGAACAGCTTCACGACAGAAGCGCAAAGGAGGATAACTAACATGGCTTACACGAACAGCAAAATGGTGGCTTACACCAAACTGAGTCCAAATCATTCTGGACAGAGAACTCATTCCATCGACCGTATTACGCCTCACTGCGTGGTCGGTCAGTGTACTGCTGAGGGTCTTGGTGACTGGTTTGCCAAGTCCTCTACGCAGGCATCCAGCAACTACGGCATCGATAAAATCGGCAGAATCGGCTTGTATGTCGAGGAGAAGAACCGTTCTTGGTGCTCCTCTTCCAATGCCAACGACCAGAGAGCCGTTACCATCGAGTGCGCTTCCGATACCAAGGAGCCTTACTGGATGAACGACAAGGTATACGCATCTCTCATCAAGCTCTGCGTGGATATCTGCAAGCGTAACGGTAAGAAGAAGCTCTTATGGTTTTCCAATAAGGACAAGACCTTAAATTATGCACCGAAGTCTGATGAGATGGTACTTACTGTCCACAGATGGTTTTCGAACAAGTCCTGTCCGGGTGACTGGCTCTATGCCAGACTTGGAGATTTGGCTACAAAGGTTACGGCAGAGCTTTCTGGAACTACTTCTGGTGGCGGTGGCGGCACTGCTCCTACCACTCAGATGTACCGTGTCCGCAAGTCTTGGTCTGATGCCAAGAGCCAGATTGGTGCCTATAAGGTACTGGACAATGCAAAGAAAAAGTCAGATGAGAATGCCGGGTACAAGGTCTTTGATGCCTCCGGAAACGTTGTTTATCCGGTAGTATCTACACCGGCTCCTGCTCCTACCAAGGATACATCCTATAAGGTTCAGGTCAGCATCGCCAATCTGAATATCCGCAAGGGGCCGGGTACTAACTACGACAGAACCGGACAGTTCACTGGCAAGGGCATCTTTACCATTGTTCAGGAGTCCAAGGGCGAAGGCGCTACTCTTTGGGGCAAGCTCAAATCTGGAGCCGGATGGATTTCTCTTGATTTTGCAAAGAAGTTATAAGGCACACCTTTTCACAGGGTCTGTGGGAGTTATCTCCTGCAGGCCCTCTTTTTTTATATATTTTTTCGGCCAAACGGCCATCTCACCTCCATTTAGTAGTGAGGAACTTCCTCAGATTGGAGGCAATTATGCAAGAGAATATCACAACATCAATTCCGGTTTCTGCTGCTCCCAAGCCCATCCAGCAAACCGATATCGAACAGGATTATAACTTCTTTCAGGCGCAGAAGGTCACTGAAAACATGCTTGAGCTTGGACTTATTTCCTTGTCAGAGTTCAACAAATTATCGTTGAAAAATCGTGAGACATTCTCTCCATTTTGGGTGGAGATTATGCCCGAAATCCGTTGATATATAAGGCTTTCAGAGCTAATATGTGACACTAACGAAGGGAGGTGAACTACCGTGAAGAAGGTAACAAAAATCGAAGGTGCACAGAATAATATCACCATAAAGAAGAAACTCAGAGTTGCTGCCTACTGCCGTGTTTCGACAGGCAGTGATGCCCAGCTGGAAAGTCTGGAAGCGCAGAAAACTCATTATGAGCGATACATCAATTCTTGTGAGGATTGGCAGTTCGCCGGTCTCTACTTCGATGAAGGTATCACAGGAACCAAGGCTGAAAAACGTCCAGAGCTACTTCGCTTGATATCAGATTGTGAATCAAAGAAAATCGACTTTGTTATTACAAAATCTATCAGCCGCTTTTCTCGAAACACGACTGACTGCTTGGCACTTGTAAGAAAACTGCAGAGCTTGGATATTCCGCTTTTCTTCGAAAAGGAAAATATAAACACCGGCTCAATGGAAAGTGAGCTATTCCTTGCCATTCTCAGTAGCATGGCTGAAGGCGAATCCACTTCCATCTCAGAAAACGCCAAGTGGTCCATTAAACGCCGCTTCCAGAACGGAACCTTCAAGCTCAGCTATACACCTTACGGCTACGATTGGGATGGCGAAAATGTAGTCATCAATCCAGAGCAGGCCAAAATTGTAAAAAGGATATTCGCTGATGTCCTTTCCGGCAAGGGAACTCAGGCTATCGCTGATGAGCTAAATGCAGATGGTATTGCGTCCAAGAAAAACAGCAAATGGACCGCTACTACCATTCGAGCTATCCTTGCCAACGAGAAATATACTGGCGACGTTATTTTTCAGAAGACATATACCGATGAGAACTTCAATCGTCACATCAATTACGGTGAGGTCGACCAGTATATGGCTCCAGACCACCATGAAGCGATTATCAGCCATGAAGATTTTGACGCTGCCAATGCACTGGTCGCGCAGAGAGCTTCTGAAAAAGGTATCGAAAAAGGCAATGGTAAATACCAGCAACGCTACGCATTCTCAGGAAAAATCATCTGCGGAGAATGTGGCGACACCTTCAAGCGCAGGATTCATCCCTGTACTACCTACAAGTATGTCGCTTGGACCTGCAATACACACTTGAAGGACACAACCGCCTGTAGCATGAAATACATCCGAGATGATGAGATAAAGGCCGCTTTTGTAACGATGCTAAATAAGCTCATCTACGGACATCGCCTGATACTTGCTCCTTATCTGAAAGCCCTTGAAAATTCCTCTGGAGACGAAGCTATCCAACGCATTCAACACTTGGAACTTCTTCTGGCCCAGAATAGCGAGCAGCGAGAAACCCTGACAAAGCTGATGGCACAAGGCTATATTGACCAGATTTTATACAATCAAGAAACAAATGCCCTCCTCCTGCAGGCAGAGACTTACCGCTCTGATATTGAAGCTATCACCATCTGCATGACCGGTGACTCGGCAAAGGTTACGGAAACAAACCTATTACTCCACTTTGTGTCACATGCCGATATGCTTACAGCCTACAGTGAGGAGCTTTTTGAAACCTATGCAGACCACATTGAAGTAGCCAGCCGACATGAAATTCGATTTGTTATGAAATGTGGACTGACATTCACAGAAAGGATTGGTGATTAAATGGGCCATACACCCTTTGGCTATCGGATTGAAAATGGCACTGCCGTCATTGACGAATCTGCCGCTACTAAGCTCCGACAGCTCTATGAGAATTATTTGAGTGGTATGTCCTTATCGAAGGCAGCTGCAGAAGCAGAAATTCCAACCTATCACGGAACCGCTAAGCGATTGATGGAAACAGCCCATTATCTTGGTGATGACTTCTACCCGGCTATCATTGATAAGGCTACCTACCAGAAAGCGCAAGAAGAACGTATACGCCGGGCCACTAAGCTCGGACGGAATAATAAGCAAACACAGATGAGGGAAATACAGATACCTACCCACTTCTATATGAAAGACGGTGTTGCCTTACATGATAACCCCGTGAGACAAGCCGAGTATCTGTACAGCCTCATAGAAAGCGAGAGTCAATAATGGGAAATGTAATGTTGATTCCTGCGAGACGCCAAGTTGGAAGTAACGCTCGCAAGAAGGAAGAAGAAAAACCGAAGCTCCGAGTCGCAGCGTACTGCCGTGTCAGTACAGACAGCGATGAACAGGCTACCAGCTATGAAGCTCAGGTAGAACACTATACAGAATATATTCAGAAAAACCCGGATTGGGAATTCACCGGAATCTATGCCGATGACGGTATCTCCGGCACCAACACCAAAAAGCGTGAAGAATTCAACCGCATGATTGATGACTGCAAAACCGGTAAAATCGATATGATTATTACCAAGTCTATCAGCCGATTTGCCCGAAACACTCTGGACTGTCTGAAATACATCAGAGAACTCAAGGACATGAATATTCCGGTCATATTCGAGAAGGAATCCATAAACACAATGGATGCCAAAGGAGAAATCCTAATCACCATCATGGCATCACTGGCCCAACAGGAATCACAATCCTTGAGCCAGAACGTGAAGATGGGCATTCAGTTCCGCTACCAGCAAGGCAAGGTGCAAATCAACCACAACCGCTTCCTCGGTTACACAAAGGATGCCGAAGGTAATCTTGTCATCGACCCAGAACAAGCGGAAATCGTAAAGCGCATTTATCGAGAATACTTGGAAGGCCTTAGCATGGATAAGATTGCCGCCGGGCTGGAACGTGACGGCATTCTCACCGGGGCAGGCAAATCCAAATGGCATACCAGCACCATCAACAAGATTCTCCGAAATGAAAAATACATCGGTGATGCCCTTCTCCAGAAGACCTACACCACCGATTTTCTGAATAAAACCAGAGTTAAGAACAACGGACTCATGCCTCAGTACTATGTGGAAGGTAACCACGAAGCCATTATTCCGAAGGAAATCTACCTGCAGGTTCAGGAAGAACTGGTCCGCAGACGAGTGATCAAGACCAGCGCCAATGGTAAGAAGCGCAGCTACAGCTGCAACCACTGCTTCTCACAAATCGTCATCTGCGGCGAATGCGGTGAAATGTTCCGCAGGCTCCACTGGAATAACCGAGGTGTTAAGTCCATCGTCTGGCGCTGCATCAGCAGGCTGGAATCTACCGGACTGGAGTGCCATGCAAGAACCATCAATGAGCTGGTTCTACAGGATGCCGTCGTCAAAGCAATCAACCAGATGCTTGGAGACAAAAGTAGCTATCAGGCACAACTGCAGCTTAATATAGCCTCGGTCATCCGAGCTTCACAAGCCACTTCCGTTGAGAACATCGACGAGAAGCTGATGGCCTTGCAGCAAGAGCTTATCCAGAAAGCCCAGAGCAAAGAAGCCTACGACGAGATTGCCGATGAAATTTTCAGGCTCCGAGAACTCCGCCAGCAAACCACCGTCGACACCGCCGCAAGGGACGAGCAAATAAAGCGAATCAACGACCTGCAAGATTACATCTCACAGCAGACCGTTCACCTCACCGAGTTCGATGAGTCACTGGTGCGACGCTGGGTCAAGCAGATAACCATCTGGGATGACCGCATCACCGTTGAACTGAAATCAGGCGTTAGCATCGATGTTGACGCATAACTCCATAGACGCACGAAGGCTCCTCACCACTGGATAATCTCCGGTGATGAGGAGCCTTATTTATTTCTTTTCAGGTGGTTGCCAACCTTTCTCAAAATGCACTGAATTCAGAAATGTATTACCCGTTCCAAGTATTAGGTATGGAATTCCATCTCTAATTACAACGGCTCCATTCTTCTCTTCTTCAGTCAATTGAATATCTATTGCTTTTCTAACCTTAACATCGCAGGCATATGTCTTAGTTACATCAATTCGACCTTCGGTTTCATATACACGAAGGATATTCTCTGCATCATTTACTACAATAGAGTAATCACAATCGTATAAAAGCATGATTGCTGTAATGTGATATTTTTTTCCATCCTTTGTTTCACCAACAATATCATCATTGCAGCCAATCGTAATTTGATAACAACCTGTGGAAAAATCCTTAAAAATATTAACTGCTATGTGATGTTCCATCATTTTTGAATCAACATCAAACGCTTGTCCTTTAGCCGTATTATATGCTTTTTTCAAAAACTCCAAATTGGATATTCTGCAGTCAGTATGATTATTATTCAAATGGTCTACTACAAACCCTTTTTGTGTCATAGTATCCAAGACATCCTGTCCATACCACTTTGCAACTATATAGCGATGCAATAATCCAAGTGTCTTATTTGATAAATAACCTTTGTCATCCGTTTCGCTGTTTGCTTTTGTTAATGTCCAAGTCTTCGATGTTAATTCCTCATAGTAGTCTTCTCTGTAGGTTGTGAGGCCAATCAGAGGCCATCCCTCTTTGCTTATATGAATCTCATCATTTATTATTTCAAATTTATTTTTACTGGTTCTAGGCATCTCAATACTCTCCTTAATTAAAAATATCGACCTATCTTACTTAATTTCAGTCAATCCAACTGGCTCTTTATCATACAGTCCTGCAGATGTCTTGAATTTTCCTTTCAACACTCTTTCGAACAATTCTGATATATTAGCTCGCTCTGGATTTATCTGAAGTATTATTTCTCGGCTAATATTTAACTTCACTACATTTATATCTCGATTATTTCCGTATGCCCTATCGTAATAACGTATAAAGCCTGTAAGATTAATAAATTCAATGTTTTTTGACTCATCTGAACAAATAATCCTTGCTGCTGAGCGCAATAAGAGAGTTTGGAGTAAATGCATCCTTACTCTTTTTGCGTGGGTTTTATCTAATTCTTTGGCTATAACCTCTCCACTTTCTTCATCGTATACAAATCTATCTATCACACAAATCTCATCCGAATTTGGTATTCTGTATCTATATGAAAGGGTTTTTGTTTTTTCATCATACTCAGAAATCACACTGGCTGAGTCATATCTTTCCTTCCTATATAAAATATCAAGCGTAAAATCATCGTTAACTAAAACTGCATTAAAGAAGTTGATAATTTGCTTTTTATCACCTTTAGCATACATGGATTTCATTTCATCCACTGACTCATGATTCTTCCTCTGTTGTTCCTCAAATTGAGCACGCATTCTGTTAACTCTTTTTTGATGATACTGCTCATATTCTTGCTGCAACACCTTCGCTTCTTTGCGTTTCTCTTCTAATTCTCTTTTTGCCTTATCGGAGAAGATTGATTTACATTTCAACCAGAATGTTACCTTTGAATCCTTCTCAGCATCACGTTTGCTCGTATCTCTTGGTTCTTTAAACTTACTCCAATCTTTAAGACTCTCGTAGTACTCCTCTGCATTAAGAATGCAAAGGTCATCGACATGGAGTCTTCTATAATAATTTCTCTGTATTCTTAATTTTTCATTTTGTTCCGATACAATTTCATCGTGATTTCTGTCATCCATGTCCTGACACCTCCTGTTATCTATTCCACTGCCAAGTCTGCCCCTTAGTATCGAGTGGCTTGAACTGCGGTCAGTCTTGTTATCTATATCACTGCCACAACCTATGACATCTAATCCACAGCGTAAACCCTACCACTCATTTTCCGGCCCTCTGAAAATTTGCTTAATGGATATGTTTCCATATAAGAAAACCGAGCTTTTCGCAAGGCTCCTCTGATGATGCTCACCTCGCAAAAAGCCCGGAAATACGCCACTTTTTGGCTCTTATTTATCTTTTCTTGACAGCAAACAGACCGTCTCCACATGCACCGTAGCCGGGAACATATCATAAGGCCATGCGCCTTCTGCCCGATACCCGTGTTTTGTCAGATATGCAAGATCCCGCGCCTGTGTCTCCGGATTACAGGAAATGTAAACGATTTTGTCCGGTGCAAGCTTTACCACAGATGACAGGAACGCTTCGTCACTTCCGGAACGGGGAGGATCCATGAAGACCACATCCGCCTTCTCACCAAGTTCGGCCATTTCTACCATAAATTTCCCGGCATCGTTCTGGTAGAACCGGATATTG
The DNA here is from genome assembly GCA_034093895.1 of Candidatus Choladocola sp. GTDB lineage: Bacteria > Bacillota > Clostridia > Lachnospirales > Lachnospiraceae > Choladousia. Next base: position 15,713 of record JAXEBU010000144.1, read on the forward strand.
CGGATATCGTTGGTCGTTGCATTGCGGACAGCGTCACGGACGGCATCCTGATTCAGTTCCACGCCGATCACTTCTGCTGCTTTTGAAGCAGCGATCAGACCGATCGTGCCAATGCCGCAGTACGCGTCAATCACCCGCTCTTTTCCGGTTAAGCCTGCCAGTTCGATTGCTTTTGCATACAGCGCTTCTGTCTGTACTGAATTAATCTGATAAAATGATTTTGCAGAGATCCGGAAACGACAGCCGCAGAGAATATCCTCAATATATCCTTTTCCGTACAGAACGGTCTCTTTTTCTCCCAGAATCATGCTTGTCTTTTTATCATTGACGTTCAGAATGACTGTTGTGATCTCCGGGTGCTCTTTCCGAAGTGCTTTTACAAAGTTATTTTTGGAGGGGAGAATCGGTGAACCGAGTACCAGAACCACCATAATCTGCCCGGTCCGATGTCCCACACGGATCAGAACGTGGCGGAACAGCCCGTAGCCTGTATCCTCATTGTATGTTTTAATTTTGAAGGATTTCAGCAGATTGCGGACGGTACGAATGATAGCATCCGCCTTTTCATTTTCCAGCAGACAGTCTTCCACGGGAACCACACTGTGGGTTCCCTCCTCATAAATGCCGGATATTATGGAACCGTCCCGTCTGTGTGTGAAAACGGCATGCACCTTATTCCGGTAATGAAGCGGGTTCTCCATTCCTGTAATTCTGTGCACTGCACAAAAGGGCTTCAGCAGTTTGTTCACTGCTTCCTGTTTATATTTCAGCTGTTTATCGTAGGACAGATGCAGCAGCTGACAGCCGCCGCACCGCTTCTGTACCGGGCAGAGACTGTTCTCACGCTTCCTGTTGTTGCTTCCTGCCCCATCACTTCTTCCTGACCGGTTGCTGCTCCCTGCCCCATTATTTCTCTCTGGCCTGTTGCTGCTGCCGGGCCTGTTATCTTTTTTGAAATCGCTCATAGTTTCCTTCCTGTTCCTGATTCCTGTATGATGTTTGTTTCACATTGATTCAGACACCGTTTCGCTCGTCCGCCAGTACACCCCGGCAGTCAAAAGGCGGAATAAAACTCTCTTCTGAGGTTTTTCCCTCCTGATAAAATCCCTGTCCAACGCCGATTTCTTCTGCAAAAGACAGAAACCGTTCGTATTCTCTTTTCGTCACACACCTTCCCAGCAATGGGTCGGATGACACGCGCTCCATGGGTGTATACTGATTCATCATACTGATGTAAATCCTGTCTCCGTATTCCCGGTGCAGATACTGAATGATGCTTTTTGCTTCTTTTACGTGTCCCGGCAGCAGCAGGTGGCGCACTATGACACCGGAAATCATCATGCCGCGGCTGTCAAATACAGGCTGCGGCTGCTGCCGCACCATCTCGGCAATGGCGCTCCGTGCTGTCTCCGGATAATCACCGGCCCCGGAATAAGCACCGGCCAGCTGCGGATCCAGATATTTAAAGTCCGGCAGATATACATCCACCAGACCTTCCAGCAAGCGCAGTGTCTCCGTTTTTTCATATCCACTGCTGTTATATACAACGGGAATGGCCAGTCCCTTCTGTTTTGCCCGGCGCAGCGCGTCGCAGACCTGTGGAACGTAATGCCCTGCCGTCACAAGATTGATATTATTGGCCCGCTGCTCCTGCAGCTCCAGAAAAATTTCCGCCAGACGTTCTACCGATATTTTTCTGCCTGCCTTTCCACCTGAGATTTCCTGATTCTGGCAGTAAATGCAGCCCAGGGAACAGCCGGAAAAAAACACGGCGCCCGAGCCTTCCTTCCCGGATATGCAGGGCTCCTCCCACATATGCAGCGCGGCCCGCGCTACCTGTACCGTACTGTCACTGTGGCACCTTCCCTGCTGCCCCAGGTTCCGGTTAACCCCGCATTCCCGTGGACATAATCTGCAGTTTTCCAGAAGATCATACCTTGACTGCTCTTCCTGCTTTAATCGTTCTTCCTTCATTCTCTTTCCGTCCCGTCTTTCGCCGCTTTTTTATCCGGCAGCTGTGCAAGAATAATGGCACCGAACATCAGCACACAGCCGAAAAGTTCCCGTTGGCTCAGCTTCTGTCCCAGCAACAGCCAGCCTGCCAGTACGGATACTACAGACTCAAGGCTGAGGATCAGTGACGCAACGGTGGGATCCATCCCTTTCTGTCCCACAATCTGCAGCGTATACGCCACGCCGCAGGACATGACTCCGGCGTACAGTATCGGCATCCAGGCCTGGAAAATGGCTGTCAGATCCGGCTTTTCTGTAATCAGCATTGCGGCACCGGAAAGAATTCCGCACACGAAAAACTGAATACAGGACATCCGCACACCGTCCACCTTCGGCGAAAAATAATCAATCACAAGAATATGCACTGCAAAAACAAAAGCGCACAGCAGGACGAGAAAATCTCCCGTTCCGATGGAAAACTCCTCCGTAATGCAAAGCAGGTACAGTCCTCCGACTGCCAGCAGCACACTGAACCAGATCCGGATCCCCGCTGTCTTTTTCAGGAAAATCCCAATCAGCGGCACCAGAACGATGTAGAGCGCCGTAATAAAACCGGCCTTTCCCACGGTCGTATATTTGATGCCGAACTGCTGCAGATTGCTTGCCACACACAGTGCCACACCGCAGCATATCCCGCCTGTAAGCAGTGTTTTTCTCTCAGCCGCCTGCGCTCTGCTGATTTTCTGTTCCTTTTTTCTGTCTTTTCCGTTCAGCCGGTCCAGCAGAAAAATACACGGAATCAGTACCACACCGCCGATCATGCAGCGCACAAAGTTAAACGTAAAAGGGCCCACGTAGTCCATACCGACACTCTGGGCAACAAAAGCAACTCCCCAGATCACTGCAGTCAACAGCAGCAACAGGGGATTTCTCCATGATGTTTTTTCCATAATTGATGTTTCCTCCAGTGCCGCACCTGGTGCGGCTTTGTTTCAGGATTGCTCCTGTATCTCTCCTCCGTGCTGCAGAAACTGCGGCACTTTTTTCCTTATTCGCGTTCTGCGCCCAGATACTGTCCCACCAGCTGCAGACCGCGCAGTTTTACACAAAAACGGCTGTCCTCCTGTTCTGCGAAAGAACAGCACTCCTCATAATCGATCCACCGGACCGAATCCACTTCCTCTTTCTGCAGATTCAGCTTCGCTGCATCGATTTCTTTCCGGTATACAAACACAGCCGATATTTCTCTGTCATGGAAGGGCTTTCCGTCAAATTCCGCCAGGATATCACCGCTGTCGAAGATACCCGCATATTCCAGCTCCTCCGGCTGCGCCCTGATCCCAAGCTCTTCTTCCAGTTCTCTCTGCGCCGACTCCCGGTAATCATCACCCGCCATCACATGTCCGGCAGAAGATACGTCATAACGCCCCGGAAATGCATCCTTCGTGCTGCTGCGTTTCTGCAGAAGCACCTGCCATTTTCCGTCTGAGGTCTGACGCACCACCCATATATGCGCAGTCCGGTGCATCAGCCCCGATGCATGGGCTACGGATCGCTCTGTCACCCTTCCGGTCGGCACCCCGTTTTCATCACAGACATCAAACAGTTCCATCGGCTTCCCATTCAGTGCAGCGTACTGCAGTACATCGCCGTCATACATCAGTTTCAGTGAAAAAAACGGAGCATTCTCTGCCATAAGCTTCAGGAAAATCTTGTCTCCCTCCCAGAGATTCAGCTTCGTTACTTCTGTTTTCGGGACCCATTCCAGCTCTCCCTCATTACAGCAGGTCAGCTTTCCTTCAAATCCATCTGCCGTATAAAGGCACATATATTCCGCCGGCCAGCCCTTTGCAGAGAACGACACAATCCCTCTGAATTTCCATGAAGTCAGAGTAAGCCCGGTCTCCTCTTTTGCTTCCCGGAGCAGACACTCTTCCGGGCTTTCTCCTTCCTCAAAATGACCTCCGATTCCAATCCATTTATCTTTATTCACATCGTGTTTTTTGCTGACCCGATGAAGCATCAGGTACTGCCCGTCTTTTTCTATGTAGCAAAGTGTTGTCAAAGGAGAACGCATTACAGATTTTCCTCCTGCTCCTTCGCAAGGCCAAACATCAGACGGCAGATTTCACGCCCTGTCTCTGTGCGGAATATTTTCCGGTACGCGCTGCACACAGCATCCTGACTCTTTTCACCTTCAAAAAGATTTACCAGAAAATCCGCTTCCACAAGAATCTGATAATCTGCTCCGTCAATCGCTGTGTACGTATGATGATGTCCTATCAGATAGCTGACACGTGAAATAACAGATTCGGAATACCCCAGTTCAGCCAGCATTTTTTCTGCCACGGCAGGACCTTCCTTTTCCTGATATTCTCCCGCATCACTGCCGTATTTTTCCAGAGACGGTTTGATTCCGATATCATGTACCAGAGCTGCCGTTCTGAGAATTTCCATTGTATCCTCCGGAAGCTTTTCACCCTCACCGATGGTTTTTGCCAGTGTATATACTTTAATAAAATGCTGAATTCTCCCCGGAACGCCTGATTCATAAGCCATCATCCGAAGCATCAGCTTCTGTTCCTTTTCCATGTTTTATTCTCCATTCTTTTCTTTTTCACGACGGATTTCACGGCTGCGAAGAAGAAGCGTCTCCTTCTCATTTTTCTCCGGACTCTCCAGTACTTCCATGAGCAGCTCCTGCAGCACCTCGCCGATTTCCTGTCCGGGCTTCATACCGTCTGCAATGAGATCTTTCCCGGTAACCGCAAGTTCCTTTAGCGACAGGCAGTCTCCGTGCATCCTGATATGCTCCCAGATATGTTCCACCTCCTGCAGGTAATCCAGCTTCTGCTTAATCACATCCGGGTGATGTGCCATAATGTCCGCACGTTTTACGAGCAGAAAGGAATCAAAAAGCTCCGGGCCCATCTGATATGCACACATTCTCACATCCCTGCCTGAAAGCTGCGGATACCAGGAATGATTTCTCACCAGGTTGCAGACCATACGCACCGTCTCATTATCGAATTTCAGGTTTTTCATAATCCGATACGCCGTTTTTTCACTGAATGCGGCATGTCCCCTGAAATGATCCTTTCCATTCTCATCCGTAACCACCACATCCGGTTTTCCCATGTCGTGAAACAGCATAGTCAGCCGCAGCACTTTGTCCGGCGGAATATTCTGCATGGCCACCAGCGTGTGTACGCCTGTCGTATAAATGTGATGGGAATTATTCTGGCGCTGTACCATAATCCGGTCAAATTCCGGCATGATTACCGAAGTAATCCCACACTCATAAGCAATCCGGAACCAGTGCGGGTTCGGCGAAACGATAAGCTTCACCAGCTCTGCCTGAATCCGTTCCGCGCTGATCTGATCCAGCGCTTCCGCCATCTCGCGAATGGCTTTTTTCAGTGATTCATCCAGGGAAAATCCCAGCTGCGCCGCAAACCGTACGGCACGCATCATCCGCAGCGCATCCTCCGAAAAACGCTCCCGCGGATCTCCCACGCAGCGAATCACTTTGTTTTCCATATCCTGCAGACCGCCGAATTCATCCACCAGACCTTTTTCATGGGAGTAAGCCATGGCATTCATCGTAAAATCACGCCGCTTCAGGTCTTCCGTCAGACTGGATGTAAATATCACTTCTTTCGGATGGCGGCAGTCCTCATAATCTCCATCAATCCGGTATGTCGTAACCTCATACCCTTCCGTACCGTCCATCACCGTCACAGTACCATGGGCAATACCTGTATCGATGGTTCTCGGAAACAGCTCTTTTACCTGCATCGGGGAAGCGGAGGTCGTAATATCCCAGTCCTTCGGTTCACGCCCGAGAAGGGAGTCACGGACACACCCTCCTACCACATATGCCTCAAATCCGTTTTCATGCAGAATGCGCAGAATACGCTCTGCCTTTTCTGGAATTTCAATATAAGCCATATTTTTTCCTTTCCTGTCCTGCATTCTGTCCAGTACAGTTTCATCATAGCACAGCCGCCTTTCCCTGAAAAGCCAAAAGTGAAAAAACTGTGTTTTCTGAAAAACTCTTTGCTTTTTTTCGTTTAAAATGTTATATTTTTATTACATTTTCATTTCAGAAAGGAAATAATTTTATGTCAAAAAAATATTTACTTCCTCTCATCGGCCTTGCTGCAGCAGTTGCAGTTACGGGATGCGGAGGAGAAAAAAGCAGCAGTGAATCTGCTGATTCTGCAACGGAAGCAGTAACAGAAAGTCCGGAATCCTTTGCCGTTGAGGATGTTGACCCGGAGGAGCTGGAGGAAGAAAGCGAAACAGACGCTGCCATAGAGCCTGTCACTCCGTCCGATTATCTGATGGCGGATGTATCCGATTATATAACGCTGGGCACATACGAGGGACTCTCTGCCACTCAGTATACGTATGAGATCACCGACGACATGGTACAGGATTATATCAGCAATGATCTTATGATGTACAGCGAAGAAAGCCATGTTGACCGCCCTTCTGCAGAAGGAGATACGGTGTACGTTGACATCAGATACACCATGGACGGGCAGGATGAATCCGGGTCGTCAGAGGAGAGTACGTATTTCATCATCGGAGACGAAGAATGCGGACCGGAATTTGATGAGAAGCTGACCGGCGTTTCAGCAGGAGACACACTTGATTTCACCATGACCTTTGATGATGATATCTACAATGAAGCGTGGGCCGGACAGACCATCCAGTTTGAGATAGCTGTTACGGAAATCTGGGAAACGGTTGAACCGGAATATAATGAAGAATTCGTTCAGAACAATACGGACTTTTCTTCTATGGAAGAGTACGAATCTGCCATTCGTGACACTCTCACCGGCGAATATGAAGATCTGGGTTACTCTGACGCCGTGGAAGAACTGTTCCAGACGGCTGCCAGCCAGTCTGTCATTTCCGAATGTCCGGAAGATTTCATCACTTCCTGCAAAGAAGAGGTAGAAGCCGCCTATGCCGCATTTGCAGAGTACTTCGGAGAAGATGATTTTATGACTGCCTTCGGTATCACCGAGGATGATATTGAATCAGAAGCTACCGGCCTGGCGGAGCGCAGACTGCTCGTCAATGCAATCGTCCTCGACGCATGTATTGAATTGACAGAAGACGAATACGTTTCTTATCTGAAGGATCAGGCAGACGCCAACGGATACGACAGCATCTCAGATTTTGAACAGGATTATACACGATCCTCCATTATATGGGAGCTTTATGAGCAGAAAGTCGGCGAAATTCTGTACCAGTCGGCAAAGATTGAGAAAACTCCGTATACAGAAGCTGATACTGATGAGGAATACATCGAAGCTGAAATCATTGAGGATGATGCGGAAGAAGAGCCTGCAGTGGATGACACGGAAAATACCACAGAAGAAGCCTCAGAAAACTAAAGAAAACTGAATGTTCCCGTTATAAAAGACGGGAACATTGCTGAAAAAAAAATCAAATTTGGACATATTTTTATACTATTTTCCCAGTATTTCACTTGACAGCGTAACAAATTATGATATAATAGGATTGTTAAAGGATGCACTGGTTAATATATTTCACTAACTATTATAGATTATGAAATGAAAACCCTTTGTAGTTTATAATAGTTAGTGAAATTTTTTTAACAGTTATTTCGACCAAACAGTTAGGAGGTACCGACATGAACAAGGGTACGGTAAAATGGTTCAACGCAGAAAAAGGCTATGGTTTTATCACAGGTGAAAACGGATCCGATGTATTCGTACATTTCTCTGCAATTCAGGGAGAAGGCTTCAAGACTCTTGAAGAGGGACAGGCCGTTTCTTATGATCTGACCGAAGGCGCTCGCGGAATGCAGGCAGCTAATGTCGTAAAACTCTAAGAACCAGTGGTATTAAGCGGAGTGTGAATATGCTCCGCTTTTTATTATAATACTCATTTCCGAACAACAACAGAACTACTTACACATATCGTTCATTTTCCCATTTGAGCTATAGAATCACTCCGACTTCTTTGCAGAAAAAACGGTTTATATGATCTGCAAATCTTTCTTTCCTTCAACAGTCAGACTCCCACAGCCAATCAGAAAAGTAAAGATACAAAAAGCAATCTGTACAGAGCGGTCTGACAGGCCGCTGAAATTATGCCGTCTGACAGACCGCCAAAACTATTGACTGACCGTTCGGTTTGTGATATATTATAGAGACCGTTCGGTCAATATTAAAAGCATGGGAGTGATTGAATGAAACGCGAAGAAAAAATTCAGTTATCAAGAAGAAGGATTCTGGACGGTGCTTTGGAGGAGTTTTCCAAACAGGGATACGGCGCAAGTTCTCTGAATAACATCTGCACCAGACAGGGAATTTCAAAAGGGATTATATATCACTATTTTGATACAAAAGATGCTTTGTTTTTAGCCTGTGTAGAAGAATGTTTTCAAAGGCTCACGGAATACCTTCGGACAGAAATGCGACAGGAAACGGATACTTTTGATGAAATGCTGGAAGAATATTTCATGGTCCGCATGGCTTTTTTCAAATACCATCCGGTATATCAGCGTATCTTCTGTGATGCGATGATCACACCGCCTGCGCACCTGAATGAGGACATACAGAGAATAAAACACGACTTCGATATGATAAACAGAAGCATAATGGAAAAAATATTCGAGCAGGTTACGCTGCGTTCTAATATTACAAAGGCAGAAATCATTGACACTTTTCGTCAGTTCCAGGATTTCATCAACGTTCGTTATCAGATGACAGGGATAGGCGAACAGGAATTTGAAGCAAGAGAAAAGAGCTGTCGAAAGGCGTTGAACATATTACTCTATGGTATTGTAGAAAGGAAGGAAAATTGAAATGTCGGTAAATACAACACAGAAACAATCCATTCTGGGGGAAATGCAGCCATCCAGAGCTATTGTCAAGCTGGCTGTACCGGCCACTCTGGCACTGTTGGCTAAAGCCATTTACAATCTGGTGGATACTGCTTATATCGGAATGTTGAATTCTGATATTGCTCTGACTGCAGTGGGTGTTACTGTTCCCCTGCTTTTAATTATGGTTTCAATTGAAAATATCTTTGCTGCAGGAGCAGCCGTTTTAGCCGGTCGCCAGCTGGGAGCAAAAGACACCGAAGGTGCAAACCGTACAGTTACAACGATTGTCGGTCTGTCTGTACTGATCGGCATTTTGCTGTGCACAGGCGGTATTGTATTCATTGATCCTTTGATGCGGGCTTTTGGTGCTTCGGAAGCTTCTCTGCCCCTGGCAAAGGATTATGCTTTTTGGATGTTTATAGCTGCATTGGCAAACTTACCCGCCCAAAGTATGAATTGTGCCGCAAGAGCGGAATCTTCAGTCAAAATATCTTCAATTGCCGTTATTACCGGTGCGTTGCTGAATGTTTTGCTGGATCCTGTTTTCATGTTTGACTGGGGATTTAATCTCGGAGTGGAAGGTGCTTCCCTGGCAACGACGATATCTCAGTTTGTTACCTTCTTTATCCTGCTTTGGTTTTACGGAAGCGGAAGATCAATTATCAAAATCAGGGCAAAATCATTCAAACTCAGTTGGAAGCTCATTAAAACTGTCGCAATTATCGGTATTCCTACAGCAGTCATCCAGATTTGTCTTTCTGTAGCCGCTTCGCTTACGAATATCGCCGCATCATCGCTTCCTCAGTCGGATGAAATTATCGCCGCTTACGGTGTTGTGCAGCGACTTATTCTGATTGGCTGTTATGTGGTGATGGGATTTATGCAGGGCTATCAGCCCGTTGCCTCCTATTCTTTCGGGGCTAAGAACGAAGACAGATTCCATCAGTCCGTACGTTTTGCTCTGAAAGGCTCCCTGGTACTCACATTACTGGTTGCTGTTACGTATATTTTATTATCAAAACCATTGATTATGCTGTTTAATCAGAATCCTACCATTGTGAACTATGGAAAATGGCTCCTGATTTCCCAGGTGGCTCTTTATCCTTCGTTTGGATTGTGTTATATGATGACGATAACTTATCAGACGATCGGAGCATCAAACTACGGGCTCTTTCTTTCTATGATCAGACAGGGGCTGTTCTACATTCCGTTCATTCTGGTTTTACCAAAGCTGTTTGGCGTGACAGGAATTTATTTTGCTCAGCCGGCTGCGGATGTACTTACAATTCTGGTATGTTTGTTTTCGATAAAATCTATGAAGAAGATTGCTTCAAGAAATATACAGATTATGAATTAGCAGGATAAAAATGCTCCCTTCCGGGTATCAGGCGGTTTCACCTGTTTACCCGGAAGGGAGCATTTTAATGTTTTTTCTTTTCTGCAGCAGTTTCCTTTTTATCCTGTTTTATTCTGCTGAGAACTGGTCTTTTCCTACAGAGCAGACCGGACACTCAAAATCTTCCGGAATATCTTCCCACTTCGTTCCCGGTGCGATTCCGTTTTCCGGTGATCCTGCTTCCTCATCATATTCCCATCCACATACGTCACATACATACTTCATATTGATATATCCTCCTTAAATATAATAATTATTATTTCCGTTTATCAAAGTTTTTCAAAATCTTCTGTTCCATGTTTGCAAAGCGGACAGATGAAGTCATCCGGCAATGTCTCACCCTCATAGATGTATCCGCAGATCTTGCAGACATAACCCTTCTTTTCCGTCGTCGGCTGTGGCTTCGGTTTGATATGATCGAAATAATACTGATACGTTACGCTCGGAACATCAGAGAGAACTGCTGATTCTGTCACTTCCGCAACAAACAGTGTGTGCGTATCGTACTCATGCTCTTCCACAACTTTTCCTGAAATTACCGCATTGGAATATTCAGCAACGTAGCGAAGTCCGTTTACGGTACGGTTTTCTGATGCATCGCCTGCAAATTTATCTGTATCTCTTCCGCTCTGGAATCCAAACTGCTGGAATACTTTGAACGGAACGTCTGTGGTCAGAACAGATACGTTGAAAACACCCGTCTTCTTAATCATATCGTGGGTATAGTTTGCTTTGTTAACCGCTATCGCGATTCTCTTCTTCACATCCGTCACCTGCATTACGGTGTTGATAATGCAGCCGTTGTCCTTTGCTCCATCCTTTGCAGTCAGTACAAACAGGCCGTAGGAAAGCTTGAACATTGCGGCAGGATCTACCACTGCCTCTTTTTCAACCTCTTCCTTCACCTCTTCTGTCGGGCCCTGCTGGAGCTTTGCTCCTGCCGGCATGGAATCTGCCAGAGCGTCAGCCAGAGCATCAAGCTGTGCCAGCTGATCTTTCTTCAGAGAAGAACGAATCGTAATCTTGCCGTCAAGAATCGTCATATTCTTGCACTTTTCAAACTGTTTGCGCATCAGCTCACCGCTGGTCGGTGCCCAGGATCCGTTCTCGATCAGTGCCACCGTTCTGTTCTGGATATTATGTGCCACCAGATCATAAATCAGCGCTTCCATGTTTACAAAAATGCCTGCATTGTATGTGGTGGAAGCAAATACGAGATGGCTCCATTTAAATGCTGCCGCGATAATATCGGAAGCCGGTGTCACGGAAACATCGTACATTACCGTCTTTACTCCGCGCTCTCTCAGGCGGCAGGCCAGAATCTCAGCCGCATTCTCTGTATGGCCGTAAACGGATGCGTAAGCGATCTCTACACCGTACTCTTCCGGTGCGTAAGAGCTCCAGTGCATATATTTGCTGATGAAATCACCGATATTCTTTCTCCATACGAAACCGTGAAGCGGACAGATCATCTCGATCTCAAGTGTGGAAGCCTTCTTCAGCAGTGTCTGAACCTGATCTCCGTACTTTCCGACAATATTGGTATAGTATCTTCTCGCCTCATCGAGGTAATCACGCTCAAAATTCACTTCGTCTGCGAACAGTGCCCCGTTCAGTGCTCCGAATGTACCGAAGCCGTCAGCGGAAAACAGAATCTTATCTGTCGTATCATAGGATACCATAACCTCCGGCCAGTGAACCATCGGTGCCATAACAAATACAAGATTGTGCTTACCGGAACAGAAGGTATCTCCCTCTTTCATCAGGATTGCACGTGAATCAATGTCAAAGTCAAAATACTGTTTGATCATGGCTGCGATCTTGGCATTGCAGATGATTTTTACATCCGGATAACGCATTACCAGCTCCTGAATCGCCTCGGAATGATCCGGCTCCATATGATGAACCACAAGATAATCGAGCGTTCTTCCTCCGAGAACTTCTGCAATATTCTCAAAGAAAACGCCCTTTACTGCCTTGTCCACCGTATCAAAAAGTACTGTTTTTTCATCCATCAGAAGATAGGAATTGTAGGAAACTCCATCCGGTACGGAATAAACACCCTCAAACATTGCAAGACGACGATCGTTACTTCCAACCCAGTAAAGATCCTCGGTCACTTTTCTATAACAATACATGAAATGCCTCCTTTTCTGCTGTACTGCCGTGCAAATCATTTTTCCCGGCAGATGTGTTATGGTTAATATACCAGTAATTGGATAAAATATCTGTGACATATGCAACTATTTTATAGTATAATAGTTATGTATCATTTCGTCAACCGTGAACATACACCGGATACGGAAAATCCGGAAAGGAAATACATATATGGAATCAATGGAACTTTTTGAAGGCATCTCTTCCGGGAATCTGAACCGTATGCTTTCCTGTTTTCATGCACGGAAAAGCAGCTTTTCAAGAGGACAGACAATCCATACCTATTCCAGTTCTCTGGAGAAAGTGGGCATCCTTCTGTCCGGGAAGGCTCATCTTTACTGTATTGACCAGAGTGGATCCTACACGCTGCTGGAGCGTTTTGAAAAAAACGGTCTGTTCGGCGAGCTCTTTACACTTCCCCTTGACAATCTGGAATATATCGTGGAAGCCGATTCCGACTGCGAAGTGCTTTTTCTGCCCTACTCCTGCATTGTCAGACCGTGTGCCAACATCTGCGACCACCATACCAGGCTGATTGACAATCTTTTTCACCTGACAACACAGAAATCACAGACGCTCTCTTTCCGGATCAATCTTCTCAGTGCGAAGACAACGCGCCAGAAGCTGCTCAATTACTTTCATTACATCCAGGCCAGATCAGAAAGCAGTAGCTTTACCATCGATATGTCCCTGACCGATCTGGCCTCCTATCTTGGTGTAGACAGAAGCAGCATGATGCGGGAGCTGAAAGCGATGAAAAATGAAGGTATCCTGGAATCAAAGGGGCGCCGTATTACAATGAAAACAATACAGCACAGCTGAAAAGCCTGCTGAATGTACCGATGCACCAACGGAGGGAATATATTATGTCACTGACACCGAATCATCACAGAAAAAAAAGAACGGAACCGCCCCGTAAACACAGGCGCCGCCGTTCCGGACGATATCCTCTGATCCTGCTGCCCGTTTTGATGGTACTGATCATCCTGATGTATCTGTTCCCAAAGGAAGCCCGGCAGATTCTGACAGAAATGAATCTGGATATCCCGCCCTTCCTGCTGGAGCGAACCGCCCCGGACGGTCCTGGATCGGGAGATTTTGAAGTACATTTTCTGGATGTGGGGCAGGGGCTCTCTGTTCTGGTGCGCTCCGGTGAACACACTCTGCTCTATGACGGCGGAGACAGGGAAGCGTCCTCCTACGTCGTCTCCTATCTGCAGCGTCAGAACATCCGCTCTCTCGATTACGTTATTGCATCACATTACGATGCAGATCACCTGAGCGGGCTGATCGGAGCACTGAACAACTTTCCGGTGGATACCGTCCTGGGGCCCGACTACGTTCATGACTCCAAAACGTATTCGTCATTTATGAAGGCCGTGTCCCTTTCCGGAAACACAGTAGAGCATCCGTCTGTCGGAGATACGTATTCCCTGGGATCCTCCAGCTTCACCGTCCTTGCTCCACAGAAAACCGGTTCCGACTCAAACAACAATTCCATCGTGATCCGGCTGGTTAACGGCAAAAACAGTTTTCTGCTCACCGGCGATGCGGAATCCGGCAGCGAAGAAGAAATGTGTCTGACCGGGCTGAATCTGTACAGCGATGTTCTGTGCCCCGGGCACCACGGTTCCTCCAGTTCTACCAGCTCTCTTTTTCTGAGCTATGTGCAGCCGGAATACGCGGTCATCAGTGTGGGCGCCGGCAACGACTACGGGCATCCCCACCGGGAGACGCTGCAGCGTCTCGACGATGCGGGCGTATCTGTCTACCGCACGGATCAGCTTGGAACCATTATCGCCTATTCAGACGGGGAACTGATTTCCTGGCAGTTCGAAGGCTACAACTGGGCCGGATAACAATCCGCAGGTATTATAGTTGGGACCTTTGTCCCCCGGCTCATCCTATTTCAGAAATCCGCTGATAATCTGTTCTTCCGCTTCTGCTTCTGTCAGTCCCAGTGTCATCAGCTTCACAATCTGCTCGCCGGCAATCTTGCCGATAGCAGCCTCATGAATCAGCGCCGCATCGGAATCATTCGCTGTGATTTCCGGAACAGCGCTGATTTTTGCATCTCCCACAATAATCGCATCACATTCCGAATGGCCGCTGCATCTGGCATTCCCTTCGATATTGGACACAAACAACTGACGTGATTCGTCTCTGGCCACTGAGCGTGACACAATGTTTGCACCGGAACCGTCTCCATTCAGTTCTACTTTAAAATGGCTTTCTGCATTCTGGGTACCGTGGGTCATCAGCCGCTCCATCACTACAAGATGTGCGCCTGCTGCCAGAGACGCTTCCGTTTTCCGGACAGTGGAATCCACACCTTTTATCTGTACCGTATCCATCTCCATGTAGCCATTCTCATCTATTTCCACAATCGTACGCGGATTCATGATCCGCTCCCCTTTTCCGTCACCGCTTCCGTAATGCTTTTCCACATACCTGATCTTCGCATTCTTTCCCACAAAAAAGCGGTGAATACCGTCATGCCGGCTGGCACTGTCTCCGCCATTATGGATTCCGCAGCCTGCAATGATTGTCACGTCTGCATCATCACCGATATAAAAATCATTGTATACCACTTCCTTCATTCCTGTCTGGCTGAGAATCACCGGCATATGAACGCTCTCTTTTCTGGTCCCCGGTTTCACCCGGATTTCAATTCCTGTTCCGTCTTCCTTCGGTACAATTTCAATATGTTCTGTGGAATTTCTCGCTGCCGTCGCTCCGTTAGACCGGATATTAAATGCTCCTGTGGGAATCTCATGGAATCCTGCCACAGCTTCCAGCAGATTTGCCTGAATCGCATCAAACCCCTTCATTTACTTATCCTCCTTCTGCCAGAATTTACATCCGCTCTCACTGTTCTCTCCGTTCAGCAGACCCGGCAGAATTTCTTCCCGGCTGCCGGCGGCAGTCAGCTGTCCGTCCGCAATGACGAGAATCTCATCTGCCGTACGAAGAATTCTCTCCTGATGGGAAATAATCAGAATCGATCCATCCATCGTATCATGCATTTTTTCAAAAACGTGGATGAGATTCTGAAAACTCCACAGATCGATTCCGGCTTCCGGCTCATCAAAAACAGAAATTTTCGTACCTCTGGCAAGGACAGTGGCAATCTCGATCCGCTTGATCTCTCCTCCCGACAGGCTGGCATTTACTTCCCGGTTAATATAATCTCTGGCACAAAGTCCCACTTCTGACAGATATTCACACGCATCGGCTGCAGACAGTTTTCTTCCCGCCGCCAGCCGCAGCAGATCCAGCACCGTTACTCCCTTAAACCGCACCGGCTGCTGAAACGCATAACTGATACCGCGTTTTGCACGCTCTGTCACATTCAGCTCCGTAATGTCTTCTCCGTCCAGAAAAATCCGTCCGGACGTCGGTTGATTGATCCCTGCAATAATTCTGGCCAGCGTAGATTTCCCCCCGCCGTTCGGCCCTGTAATTGCCACAAATTTATGGTCTTCCAGTGTAAAGCTGACATCTTTCAGAATTTCTTTCTCTTTGGAATCCTCCGAAACCTGAAAAGAAATGTTTCTTAACTCCAGCATTTTCTTCTCCTCCGTCTTCAGTATGGAACCATTGACGCACATACACGCATCAAAGCCGCTGTTACTTATCATATCCCGGAGCCGTATTTCTGTCCAGCTTTATTTCTTCTGCACGGAAGCTCTTCAGCGAATTTTTCAGCTCAGTTTTTCTGCCTGTACTTCAGTGATCCGGGAGAATACGTTTCTTTTTCCGGAAAGCTCGAAAGAAGTCTCCGGCTGCTCACCGTTCTCCGCAATTCCCTGCGGCCCACCATTCGCCGGAAACTCCATGTTTTCGCCGCTCTCCGGTAATTCCGGACGTTCGCTATTTTCCGGCAGTTCCGGGCGTTCCCCCTTTTCCGGTAGTTCCATAACATCACCGCTTCCCGGCTCTTCCGGACGCTTGTCATTTCCCATAGCTTCGCCGTCCTCCGACAACTCCGGACGCTCACCGTCTGCCGGCTTCTGTCCGCCAAATCCTCCGCCGGGGCCCATTATATCCCCGGAGCTGTACTGAAGCTGCACTTCATCTTCCCAGTCTGTTATATTGGTATAAATATTTCCGTCAGGGTCTCCCGTTACGGAAGAAACCTTATACAGAGTATACGTTCCGTCTGTCAGCAGATCACTGGAAAATACCAGTATCGTGCCGTCATTTTCCAGCGAAAATGCGGTAACCGCTTCGCCGTTTTCATTTTTCAGCAGCAGAAGCTGCCCTGCTGATACCGGTTCAGCAAATCCCAGAACCAGAAATGACTGACCGGACTCCTCCGAAACCTCATCATACATATTTCCGCCGGCCAGCAGCGTACCTCCGTTTATATAGATTCCAAGATCTGAATCGATACCGCTGTCCTGGCTGTCCGGATTGGCACACGCTGTCACACAGCCGCCGTTCTGAACGATCCAGCCGTTGGAGTCAATACCGTCTCCCTCTTTTCCGGCTCCGGCGTTACAGGTAATAATGCCGTCATTGATTACAAGAACGGACACGCCGTCCTCGCTGGTATTAATACTGTCATCGGCAGATGAGATTACAATCTCGCCTCCATTGATTGTCATATGAAGTGCAGAAGAAATTCCTTCGTTGTCGCCATTCACAATCAGCTTTCCGTCTCCCTGCGTTTCACTATTTATATTAAAAGAAACGAGGGAATCGATGGCCGCATCGAATTTCCACTGCTTTTTCGCCTCTCCGGAGTCGATCTCCTCCTGCGTTGTTCCCTCTTTATAAATCTTTGCCACATGAGAACCGTTTACTGTGTTTTCACTTCCGTCTGCCAGAATAAGATTGAATCCTGCCGCCGATGTGTCTATATCCACAGTAGCCGTTTCTGTGTCATCATCACCGCATTCATATGCATGATAGACAACAATAGCTGGTGCAACCGAACACGTGATATCAGCCCCGTCCAGAATCAGATTTACCACCGCCGTCTCATCTTCAAGGGATTCTTCTCCCAGATCCACGGAAATCTGTCCGGCAGAAATACTGCCGCTCACACGATACGTACCCGGTTCCGTAATGGTAATTACCGTATTTTCTGCCGCTTCCTCTTCGGAATGTCCGTCACTGTCATCGCCTTCTCCGTACGTCTCCCCCTGACCGACTTTATAGTATACGATATCTGCCCCGCCATAGACTGCTGCGGAATCATCCTCAGAGAGTACTTCCCCGTCTACAAGTATTTCTTCGTCCGAAAGAACAATTTCCGTCTCTTCCGCCTTCTTTGCATCCTCTGCCGCGGATACGGATCCAGCAGTCGATGCTACAGATACTGCCAGAATCATTGCACCCGTCAGTGCCGGTTTTCGCTTTTTCATAACATCACATCACCTTCTTAAAAATACAGTATAAGTTCCACTGAATATAATAAAAAGCAGCGGTGATTCCCCTGTGGTTTTTCTGTGTAGATTCTGTGTCCTCTCAAAAAATGTCTGCCCCGGTCAAACACTTTCCCACCATCAATTCTGCTGTCTGTTATGTTCATATGTTCACTCTCCGGTTCGGATTTTTGCTTTTTATAAATACTGTATCACATCCTCAGACAAAGTCCATCTGTTTCTGCATTTTATCATATTCCTCCCACACAGATCTCAGACATTGTGGTATGATTGATCCATATCACTTTGGTATATCATTGCAAACTAATGAAAGGATTATTGCTCTTATGAAAAAAAAAGGATTCTGCTGCCTGCTGCTGTCTGTTGTCTCTGTATTGCTTGCGTTCTGTCTGTCACTGAATACTCTGGCCGCCCATATTATTCTGCCCGGTTCCGATCTCGACAAAATGGAGTATTTTGTCTGGACGTATTCCAATGCCTGGTCTGACAGACAGATAAAAAATGAATGCGGACTTATCCATGTTGACACCTCTTACAGAGAAGAGGACTTCTGGAGTACCATGAACACTTTTGCCATCTTTGACCGCACCTTTCCTTATCCGGAAAAAACGTACCGCTATTCCCTGGAGGATATTCAGAGCATTGCATACTCTCTTTTTCCCGATTATGACGGCAGTCTGCCTGCGTTTCCTGAATTTATGCGTTTGTGCAATCCCACTCCGGCAGAAGATGATACAGTCCTGTTTACTCCTGTTTTACTGGAAATGCAAAAACTTTTCCTGCTGGGTGCTTATTCTGATGCAGACGGAGAGGTTACTGCAGTCTATCTGAAAGAATGGAGCGAGGGCACAGATTCTTACGAACTCTTTTCTTTTTCTTTCACCCCGAACAGCCGCTACAATCCGGACTGTCTGTATTCTTATCCCTACGTCGTTTCAGGCATTACCTGTATAGGGCTATAGAAATATCAGTTCCTCAATATCCCCCTCTATGCCCTGTACATCGGCTCCCACTTCCGGACTGTATTCCAGCACAAGGTCTGCTTCCGGTGTGAGCCTTCTGCAGTCCTTCCGGAATTTTTCAAAATCGATCGTCCCGTCATGTATCCGTCTGTGGCTGTCATAGATTCCGTCATTGTTATGGATATGGTACGCTACGATCCGTTCTTTCAGCGCTTCCATCACACATTCCAGATCCCAGCCGTTGGCATGGGCATGTCCGATATCGATCAGAACTTTATAATTCTCTTTTTTGCAAAGCCTGATGAATTCTTCCTGGTCAAACAGCATATTTCCTCTGCTCAGCACCCCCGCGTTTTCTACCACGACGGGAATATCTTCTGCCATTTTTTCTACCTCACGAAAGTTTTCACAGGATACACGGATCATTTCTTCCCTGTTTTCCGGGCGCACCCGACAGTTGTTATGGTGGTATACAATATAGCGGGCCTTCAGGTACTGTCCGTACTCGATTGTTTCCTGCATCATTTCCATTGTCTTTTTGTATCTTGCAGCTTTATTCTCCTGAGCCTCCGGATTTCCGTTTTTTCTGTTTTCTGTATCCGGACCGGGAATACTGTGCTCTGCCCCGTAATACGGTCCGTGAAAACTGATGGGAACTTTTTTAAGCTCCATCAGGCACTCCTGCAGAATCTCTTTATACTCCGTCTCATGGAACATCGGAAAAATCTCAACGCCAACCTTATAGTCAAATCTTTTCAGATACGGCAGCACCCTTTTTAAATCCTCAGCTTTATACATATTTGTACTGATCAGCAATGCCATTATTGTGACCTCCTTTTCAAAACTCGTGTACCCAGGGCTCAAAGCCCCGAAAACACTGAACTTTTACTTCGGGTACGGTGTACCCGAAGCTCTACTTAGTTTCATATATCATTGCTCTTAACTGATTTACTTCCTTTCGAAGTTGTATTATTTCAGCCTCAAGCTTTGCTATATATCTATCTTTGCTTTCTATAATTACATCCTTTGATTTGGATGTTTTATCATATTTATTGTGCCATGATGCTTTCCGTCTGCATTCTTCACTTCGTTCTGCTTCTATT
>JAXEBU010000145.1:0-13686 GCA_034093895.1 Candidatus Choladocola sp.
TGACAGCCTGACGATCCCCGATAATAATATGATCCAGAAGTTCAATCCCAAGCAGTTCTCCCGCAAGCTTTACTCTCCTGGTCAGACGGATATCCTCCTGACTGGGATCCGGAATTCCGCTGGGATGATTGTGCAGAAGCAGAATACTGACTGCCTGATGCTTCGTTGCCTCTACGAAAATCTCTCTCGGCGAAATCAGTGAAGAACGGACAGTTCCTTTCGAGATAACCTGATCCCGGATCAGTTTTCCTTTGCTGTTAAGCATGACAAGAATCAGAATCTCCTGTTCCTGATGGCGCAGCTCTTCCATATAATATTCTGCCACATCTACCGGATTATGAAAAGAAACTCCCTCATGGAAGGTGGATCTGGCGAACCGTTTGGAAAGCTCTGCCAGACATTTCAGCTGGACTGCTTTCACTTTTCCCAGTCCTCTCACCCTCATTAAATCAGAAATCGACATGTGATAAATGCCCAGCAGACCGCTCTCGTTTTCTCCAAGAGCAAGAATCTTTCTGGACAGTTCCAATGCCGATTCTCCCTTTGACCCGGTTCGAAGTATCACTGCCAGAAGTTCGGCATCCGTCAGATATTCTGCTCCTTTTTGAAGGCATTTCTCGTAAGGTCTCTCTTCTTTCGGTATACTTTTCATTGTATAAGTGCTTTTATTGTCCGGTAGATTTGAAGATAATTCGTTGTTTTTCATATCGTTACCGATACTCTCTTCCCGCTATTACCCTGAATCATCACAATATTCTACCATAAATTTTCATCAAAGTACACACCCAAGTCTATTAATTTTTTATTATTAGTTCCCTGCAAAGTGCTTCTGCCACCCGGATTCCGTCAATGGCTGCTGATGTGATTCCGCCGGCATATCCTGCTCCTTCTCCGCAGGGGAAGATGCCTGGATAGATGGACTGACAGTTTTCGTCCCGCAGGATTCGTACAGGGGAAGAGGTTCGGCTCTCCACACCGGATAACAGTGCGTCCGGTGAATCGAAACCGGGAATTTTTCTGCCAAACGCGCGGATTCCCTCAATAACAGATGCATTCAGCTCATCCGGAAGGATGGATCTCAGATTGGAAAGCTGATACGCTCCTTTGCACTGAGGATGAATCTCTCCAAGCTGCGTTGTTACAGTATAGCTGCAGAAATCATCGAACCGTTGTATCGGGATGTTTCCGTTTCCACAGCGGTATGCTGCTTTTTCCAGCTTTCGCTGAAAATCGATGCCGGAAAGCGGATGAACCGCACCGTAATCTTCGGGAGTCACGGTTACCACAATGGCGCTGTTTGCGTTTGTGCTGTCTCTTTTGCTGTAGCTCATACCGTTTACGGCAGTCATCTCTTTTTCCGACGAAGCATTTACCACGTATCCGCCGGGACACATACAGAAGGAATAAACTCCTCTTCCGTTTTCACATTTGTGGGTAACCTTGTATGGAGCTGCTCCCATCTCATAAGGGCAGTCACGGCCATACATGGCAGCATTTATGGTTTCCTGCTGATGCTCGATCCGATAACCAACGGCAAAGGCTTTCGGCTCCATGGGGAACTGCTTTTCCCACAGCATCCGGAAGGTGTCACGCGCACTGTGCCCGATGGCAAGAACAAGCAGATCCGTATCCAAAGTTTTTTCCCCATTATTGATCAGCAGATGGTATGTTGCGCTGCTGTTCTTTTCTGACCGGTTATTCATTTCTATCTCTGTGAGACAGCTTTCAAACTGAAACTCTCCTCCGAGAGAGATAATCTCCTCTCGGATCTTCCGTACGACTTCAACGAGTACATCCGTTCCGATATGTGGTTTATGATGGTAAAGAATGGAAGGATCTGCTCCGGCTTTTATGAATTCCTTCAGTACGAACCGGATTTTCCCCTCCGGGTCTTTGATCAGCGTATTAAGCTTTCCGTCGGAAAATGTGCCGGCACCGCCCTCTCCGAACTGTACGTTGGATGTTTCTTTGAATTCTCCCGTCTTCCAGAATTTTTCAACGGTTTTCATTCGCTGTTCCACCTGTTCGCCGCGCTCCAGTATGACGGGTGCAAGCCCTGCCCTTGCAAGCATCAGACCGCAGAAAAGTCCTGCCGGACCGCTTCCTGCAATCACAGGACGGAGATATTCTTTCCGGTCCGGAAATTGATACGGAAAATGGTACTCTTTTTTATCGACCAGAGTAACTTTTTTACTTTTGCAGCGTTCCAGTACAGACTGAGGATGATCTGTCTGTACATCGATGGTATATACGTAAAAAAGTTCCGGTCTTTTCCGTCCGTCGATGGACTGTCGCATAATCTCATAATCAAGATTTCCCTTTGGCAAATGAAGAATTCTCCGGATTTCCGATTCCAGCTCACCGGCTGTGTGATCCGGATGAAGCTTCAGTTCATTTATTCTGAGTACCATACAGTTATCATCCTCCATTTTAAAGATCAGTCTATGCTTTCCGCAGCGGCTCTGCCGGCTGTATATCCGCTGGACCAGGCCCATTGAAGATTATATCCGCCACAGGGACCGTCCACATCCACCATTTCTCCGGCAAAATATATGTTTTTGTGCTTCCTGGATTCCAGTGTTCTATGATTCATTTCCGCCGCATCCACACCGCCGGAACATACCTGACAGGCATCAAAAGACTTTGTACCGGAAACAGTAAGCGAAAACTGTTTGACTGTCTGCAGAAGCCGGGTAAGTGTTTCCGGATCTGTCAGCTTTTCACACGCTGTCTTCGGAGTCAGTCCGGCACATTTTAAAATCACCGGAATCAGCCGGTCATTCAGGATGCCTGTCAGCAGTACGGATGCTTTTTCACCGGAGAGCTGCTGGGCGCGGGAACGGATCAGTTGTGCCAGATACGGTGTCTCGAATTCCGGTAGAAAATCAATCTGAAGATACTGGCTTCCATGTTCTGACGAAGAACGGATAAACCTGGAAAGCTGAAATACCACAATGCCGGATACTCCGTTTTTCGTCCACTGAAGCTCCCCCGAATCCTGCTTTTCACACAGCAGGGAACCGTCCTTCTTTTTCGTAAAAAGTGAAACCCGGGCACGGCATCTGACGCCGGCCAGTAATGGGAGAAATGATTCTCTGCACAGTATCGCGGTCAGCGCCGGAGCTGCCGGAACAAGCCTGTGCCCCAGCCTTGCTGCAAGTACGTATCCGCTTCCGTCTGAGCCTGTAGAAGGAACGGCTTTGGAGCCGCAGGCCAGTATAACGGAATCAGCTTCGTAATGCCACGAAGAGGTAGTGACAGTCCACACATTCTCTTTCTTTCGGATATCCGTGACTTTTTCTGAATATTTCATTTTGACTTTCAGTCGGCGCAGTTCAGTAAGGAGAGCCTCCAGGACGGAGACGGACTGAGCGGTATACGGATAAACGTATCCGTTTTTTTCCTGTGTCAAAAGACCAAGCTCTCCAAAAAAACTGCGGACTGCATCCGCGTCAAACCGACGGATGATCTCTTCAGCCATTTCTGCTCCGCTTCCGTAATATGCCAAAGGCAGATCCGGATCTGTGTTGGTCAGATTACAACGTCCGTTTCCTGTCAGAAGCAGTTTTTTTCCGGGACGTTCCATGGCTTCAAGAACAGTCACCGCTGCTCCTGATCTGGCGGCAAAAATGGCTGCCATCAGACCGGAAGCTCCGCCGCCTGCAACAATTACTCTTTTTTTCATATGCAATACTCCCGTATGATCATTCTGGAAGCTTCACGTAACCGCGTTCGTACAGTCTTTGCAGTGATTTCATAATTCCAAGCTTTGCATGGGGCCACGTAAGGCCGCCCTGAAAATATACAGCGTAAGGCGGCTTGATTGGCCCGTCCGCACTGAGTTCAATGGAAGAACCCTGCACAAAGGCACCTGCAGCCATTATGACATCACTGTCATAGCCCGGCATGGCCCACGGTTCCGGTGTTACGTAGCTGTCCACCGGCGCAGCGGCCTGTATACCCTCACAGAAAGAAATCACGCCTTCCGGGAAACCGAATTCCACCGCCTGAATGATGTCGTACCGCTCTTCAGATCCGTCAGGCACCACGTGGAAGCCGAGCTTCTCGTAAACGTTTGCAGCAAAAATCGCACCCTTCAGCGCGGCTGCCGTCACTGTGGGAGCCAGAAAGAATCCCTGGTAAAAGGACTGCATGACGCCCAGTGACGCACCGACTTCTTTTCCGAGTCCCGGCGAGGTCAGACGGTACGCAGCGCGTTCAACACATTCATTCGTACCGGCTATATATCCTCCGATGGGAGCAAGGCCGCCGCCCGGATTCTTGATCAGAGATCCAACGACCATATCAGCGCCGAAATCACTCGGTTCCATGCGCTCTACAAATTCACCGTAACAATTGTCGACCATACAGATAATCTCCGGATTCAGTTTTTTAACGAACGCAATGGCTTCCCCGATCTGCTCGACAGAGAGTGTCGGTCTCGTCTGATATCCTTTGGAACGCTGTATCTCAATCAACCGCGTTTTTGGAGTTATGGCCCTGCGGATTCCTTCAAAATCGAAGGCACCGTTTTCCAGCAGATCAACCTGACTGTAAGTAACACCGTATTCGGCCAGTGAACCGCAGGAAGGACGGATACCGATGACTTCCTCCAGTGTATCATACGGTTTTCCTGAAATTGATATCATTTCATCCCCCGGCCGGAGGTTTGCGGAAAGTGCCAGTGCCAGGGCATGTGTTCCGCAGGTGATCTGAGGACGGACAAGAGCAGCTTCCGTATGAAAGGTCAGTGCATAAACGCGTTCCAGTGTATCACGGCCCATATCGTTGTATCCGTATCCGCTGGATGACTGGAAACACTCAGCGCTGACACGTGCTTCCTGCATTGCCTTGATGACTTTCAGCTGATTGTACTCTGCAGTTTCATCGATACTGCAAAACCGTTCACTCAGTCCTTCCAGAATTTTATCCGTAAAATCCATCACCTGACTGCTGATACCAAGTGATTCATATAATTTTCTCATTTAACTTCTCCTCTGTATGATTTCTTTTACTTCCAGAACCTGCATCATAACACGCAGGATCTGCTCTGTATCATAGTCATATTTATTTTTGTCCACCCAGATGACATCACGTTCTCTGCGAAACCAGGTCAGCTGCCGTTTGGCAAAATGACGTGTATCCCGCTTCAGAATCCGGACTGCTTCTTCCAGCGTCTGATCTCCTGCCAGATAATCAAGAATCTCTTTGTATCCCAGTCCCTGCATGGAAACCATATCTCTCGTACAGCCCTGTTCCTTCAGTGCTTTCACTTCATTGATCAGGCCCTGCTCCATCATCTGGTCTACCCGAAGATCAATATTCCTGTAGATGGTCTCTCTTTCATCGTTCAAAACAAAGTAGGCAAAGCGGTACGGCGATTCCTTCCGGTGTTCTGCTTCATTATGCTCTGAGATTTTCTGCCCCGTCTCGTGGTAAAACTCCAGGGCCCGGATGACGCGTTTTACATTATTTGCATGAATGGCATCTGCTGATTCCGGGTCAACCTCCCGGAGCATCCGGTGAAGAACTTCCGCTCCTTCTGTTTTCGCCAAATGTTCCAGACTCTCCCGGTAGGAAGAATCAGAACCGTTTTCCGTAAAATTAATATCATAGAGTACTGCCTGAATATAAAATCCGGTTCCTCCGACCAGAATCGGAATTTTGCCTCTGGAGCAGATTTCATGGATATATTTTCTGGCGTATTCCTGGAAACGTACCACATGAAATTCTTCTTTCGGGTCAAATTCATCGATCAGATGGTGCACAACTCCCTGCATTTCCTCCGGCGTGACTTTTGCGGAACCGATATCCATTCCGCGGTATACCTGCATGGAGTCTGCTGAGATGATTTCTCCGTTGATTCTTTTTGCCAGCTCAACCGAAAGCCGTGTTTTTCCAACAGCGGTCGGTCCGGTCAGTATGACGAGAGGCAGTTTTCGCTGTTCCATATCACTTGTTCCTTCCTACAAGATTCGTTTGAATTTCTTTTCCAGTTCATATTTGGTCATGGAAATGATAGTCGGCCGACCATGAGGACAGTTGTAGGGATTCTCCAGTGTCAGAAGTTCGCCGATCAGTGCGTCCGCCTCGGCTGCTGACAGTTTATGATTTCCCTTTACAGCTGCCTTGCAGGACATGGAGGCAATTTTTTCCCGAACTGCCTGGTCGGACAGGCGATCTGAAATATCATTGAGGCCGTCCAGCAGTTCCAGGAACAGTTCCCGGTCTGCAATGCCGTAAAGGTTGCCCGGTACAGCACGGATGGAGTATTCCTTTCCTCCGAAGTGCTCGATTTCAAAGCCAACTGCTGTAAAATGTTCCATATTCTGTTTCAGTACCGTTTCCTCCTGCATACTCAGTGTCACAATCAGAGGAGGCGTAATCATCTGTGAGGTCTGCCGCTTCTTCTCATAATCCTTCATAAAACGCTCGTACATAACTTTTTCATGGGCAGCGTGCTGATCAATGATGTACAGTGTCTCGTCAAATTCCACCAGCCAGTATGTGTCAAACAGCTGCCCGATCAGCTTATGCTTTTTCCTGTTTTCTGCCGACAGAAGACGGCTGTCAAACAGAGTCTGCTGTACCGGCTCACTTTGATTTGCCACCACATTGCCCGTCACAGGACGTATGGTACCGGATCTCCGCTCCTGCTGCGGATACTTTATTTCATAGGGACTGTCTGCTTCCGCAATCAGCTGACTTCTTATCTTTTCAAAAGGTTCCGGATAAGAAGGCTTTACATCCGTTTTCCTTTCCTTTTTAATACTGTTTTTTGCATCATTTGCCAGAAGATTTTCCCGATTATTATTCGGATTGTTTTCCGGATTATTTTTCAGTTCTGTGATTGTATCATTCTGATGCTGTTTTTTTGCATCAACGGTGAATTCCGGGATCAGCTCCCGATCAATGAGGCCTTCCTTTACTGCCTGATAAACGTGATCATACACTCTGTTCTGGTCAGCAAAACGGACCTCCATTTTCGTCGGGTGAACGTTAACATCCACCTGATCCGTATTGATCTCAATCGTAAGAACTGTAAACGGATATCTGTGATTCATCATAAAGGGACGATACGCATCCTCGATGGCTCTTGAAATAATTGCACTCTTTACGTAGCGTCCGTTTACAAAATAATTCTCATAATTCCGGTTTCCGCGTGAAATCACAGGCTTTCCGATATAGCCGGAAACGGTGATTCCATCGGAAGCAGTGTCAATTTTCACCACGTTTGCTGCAATATCGCGTCCGTAAATACTGTATATTATATCTTTGAGATTACAGTTTCCGGAGGTATGCAGCTTCGTGTCACGGTTATTGATGAATTTAAAAGAAATTTCCGGATGTGAAAGAGCCATGCGCTCCATCAGATCACTGACATATCCTGCCTCCGTGGCAGCCGTTTTCAGAAACTTCTTTCTTGCAGGAGTATGGTAAAAGAGATTGCGGACCAGGAAGGTGGTACCCTCCGGTGCACCGATCTCTTCCAGCGTCTTCTCCTCTCCGCCTTCAATGACGTACCGTATTCCTGTAAGGCTGCCTGATGTTTTCGTGATCATCTCTACCTGGCAAACGGCAGCGATGCTGGAAAGTGCCTCACCGCGGAACCCAAGTGTACCGCTGGTCAGAAGATCCTCCACTGTGCGTATTTTACTGGTGGCATGGCGCAGAAAGGCGACCTGCACCTGATCCTTCGGTATACCGCTTCCGTTATCTGTAATGCGTACAAGAGAAATCCCGCCGTCTCTGATTTCCACTGTGACAGCGTTTGCCCCTGCATCCACAGCGTTTTCCACCAGTTCTTTTACGATGGAAGCAGGCCGTTCCACAACCTCTCCCGCCGCTATTTTATCTATGGTATCCTGACTCAGCAAAGTAATCTGATTCATATTTATCATCCTCCAGTGGCACATTTTCTCCGGTTATTTCCATCTGTTTTTCAGTCTGTTCTGCAGATGGTAAATCGTATTCAGTGCATCAATCGGCGTCAGATTCGAGACATCAATTTCCTCCAGTTCTTTCAGCACATCAGAATCACTGACTGTGTCGAAGAGAGACATCTGATCCATATCCACAGGATCATACTTTTTCGGCTTCGCTTTTTTCGCTTTCGGTGATTCACTGTTGATGTCCTGTACTTTTATTGTGATATCGGCGCTGGAGAGTTCCTCTGCCAGTTCCTTTGCCCTGGCAATGACGCTGTCGGGCACACCGGCCAGCTTGGCTACCTGAATACCGTAGCTCTTGTCGGCACCGCCTTTAATGATTTTCCGGAGAAAGACAATATCATCCCCTTTTTCTTTGACGGCAATGCAGTAATTATTGACTCCGGTAAGCTTCCCTTCCAGTTCCGTCAGTTCATGGTAATGGGTTGCAAAAAGTGTCTTGGCTCCCAGCAGCTTCGTATTGCTGATATGCTCCACCACTGCCCATGCGATGCTGAGACCGTCAAAGGTGCTGGTGCCTCGCCCGATTTCATCGAGAATCAGCAGACTGTTTCTTGTGGCGTTCCGCAGAATATTGGCGACTTCTGTCATTTCCACCATGAAGGTACTCTGTCCGCTGGCCAGATCATCCGAGGCCCCAACCCGGGTGAAAATACGGTCCACCAGGCCGATTCTGGCACTGTCAGCCGGAACGAAGCTTCCGATCTGAGCCAGAAGTACAATCAGTGCCGTCTGACGCATGTACGTTGATTTTCCGGCCATATTGGGCCCCGTAATGATGGAAATGCGGCTTTTCCCGTTGTCCAGATACGTATCATTGGCGATAAACATATCGTTTGGAATCATTTTTTCCACCACGGGATGACGTCCGTTTTTAATGTCAATCACACCTTTTTCATTGATGGACGGCTTGACGTAATTGTTGCGTTCTGCCACCAGTGCAAGGGAAGCAAACACATCAACGCCGGCAACAGCCTGGGCTGTCTGCTGAATCCGCAGAATTTCCTCAGCGATCTGATTCCTGATCTCAACGTACAGTCCGTATTCCAGAGAAAACAGCTTGTCTTCTGCGCCCAGAATCATGTCCTCCAGCTCTTTCAGTTCCGGTGTGATATAACGTTCCGCATTGGCCAGCGTCTGCTTTCTCGTATAATAATCCGGCACCTGTCCCTTATAGGAATTAGATACCTCCAGATAGTATCCGAATACCTTATTGTATTTGATTTTCAGATTTTTGATTCCCGTCTTTTCCCGTTCCTTCGTTTCCAGCCCGGCAAGCCAGGATTTCCCCTCGCTTTTCGCATGACGAAGACGATCCACCTCTTCATTGTAGCCTTCTTTTATGATACCTCCGTCACGGATGCTGATGGGCGGCTCGTCCAGAATAGACGTTTCAATCAGCTGACAGAGATCTGCCAGATCATCCATCTGCTCTTCCAGCTCTTTTAGAAGAGGTGATTCCATACTCTTCATCAGATATTTGATATGAGGTAACATGGAAAGAGAAGTCTTAAATGCAATCATGTCTCTCGGATTTGCCGTCTGATACGTAATGCGGCTGATGAGACGTTCCAGATCATAAACCGGATTCAGGTATTCGCGCAGCTCTTCTCTTGTAATCGCATTGTTTTTCAGCTCCTCCACCGCATCGAGGCGACGCAGGATTTCTTCCTTTTCAATCAGTGGCTGTTCCACGAATTTCCGCAGAAGACGGGCTCCCATGGCAGTCTTCGTTTTGTCCAGAACCCAGAGGAGCGAACCTTTTTTATTCTTTTCACGCAGCGTTTCACAAAGCTCCAGATTCCGCCGCGTAGAGCCATCGAGAATCATATATTTGCCGATGGAGTACGGCGTCAGCTTTGTCAGATTGGCAATGGATGTCTTCTGTGTTTCCATCAGATATTTCAAAAGTGCTCCTGAAGCGATCATACCGCAGCTGTAATCGGATATTCCCAGTCCCTCCAGGGTGGAGACGCCGAAATGTTCCATCAGAACACGGCTGCACAGGCTGTCATCGAAATACCAGGAATCAAGGGAAAAGACGGTAATGCCAAGTCTGTCCTTCAGATCCTCAAGATCCGCACCGCTTACGTAAAACGAATGATTACATATAATCTCTGAGGGAGAGAATTTCGTTATTTCATCCATCAGTTTCCGTTCGCCATCCAGCTCCGTCACCAGATATTCTCCCGTAGTAATATCAGCAACAGAAATACCGTACCGATCCGCCATATATACAATGCACATGAGATAATTGTTCCGCGTCTCATCCAGCGCCTGTGTATTCAGATTGGTACCCGGTGTGACAATCCGGATCACTTCACGCTTCACGATTCCCTTTGCCAGCTTCGGATCCTCCACCTGCTCACAGATCGCAACTTTATACCCTCTGGAAACAAGCTTGTTCAGATAGCCGTCCACGGCATGGTAGGGAACGCCGCACATCGGTGCACGCTCTTCCTGTCCGCAGTCTTTCCCGGTCAGTGTGATTTCCAGTTCTTTTGAAGCTGTCAGTGCGTCGTCAAAGAACATCTCATAAAAATCACCAAGCCGGTAAAAAAGAATACAGTCTTTGTACTGTTCTTTTGTTTTCATATACTGCTGCATCATTGGTGTTAACTGCGCCATTTTTTCTACCTTATCCTTACTGTTATTCTGCCAATTCACCTATATAGTAAAACCCTTTGCATTCCTTCAGATAAACATTCACAATCTTTCCGATCAGTTCTTTTGATCCGGGGAAATGCACCAGAAGATTGTTTCCGAGACGTCCCGTTACGAGACGGTCATCCTGTTCATTGATACTCTCCACCAGCACAGGCAGCGTCTGCCCGCTCACCTTCAGAGACATTTCCTTTGAGATATCCTGAACAAGAGCAAGAAGACGGTTAAAACGGTCCTTTACCACGTCATCCGGCACCTGATTTTCCATGACAGATGCAGGCGTCCCCGTTCTTCTGGAATAAATAAAGGTAAACGCGCTGTCAAATCTGACTTTGCGCACGACATCGAGTGTTTCCTGAAAATCCTCTTCTGTCTCTCCCGGAAATCCCACAATAATATCTGTTGTGATCGCAAGATCAGGTATTTCGCTGCGCAGACGGTCTGCCAACGAAAGATACTGCTCTTTTGTGTATTTCCGGTTCATCTTTTTCAGAATCTGCGTGCTGCCGGACTGCAGAGGAAGATGGAGATGACGGCATAACTTTTTCGAATGCTTCATCACCTGGATCAGCTCTTCTGAGAGATCCTTCGGATGAGAGGTCATAAAACGGATCCGCTCCAGTCCGTCAATTTTCTCCACCATAGTGAGAAGCTCTGCAAAGGTGACCGGCTGATCCAGCGTCTTTCCATAGGAATTTACATTCTGGCCAAGCAGCATGACTTCTCTGACTCCGTCGGATACAAGTGATTCAATCTCACGGATAATATCCTCCGGACGGCGGCTCCGTTCCCTGCCGCGCACGTAGGGCACAATGCAGTAGCTGCAGAAATTATTGCAGCCAAACATGATATTGACACCGGATTTGAATGCGTATGTCCTGTCTGTGGGAAGATCTTCCACAATCCGGTCCGTTTCTTTCCAGATGTCAATTACCATCCGGTCAGACTCCAGGGTTGTCACCAGAAGCTCTGCAAATTTATAAATATTGTGTGTGCCGAAAATCAGATCCACAAAACGGTAGCTGTGCTGAATTTTATCCACTACCTCCGGCTCCTGCATCATACATCCGCAGAGGGCTATGATCATATGGGGATTCTTTTTTTTCAGGCCGGAAAGATACCCCAGTCTTCCGTATACCTTCAGATTGGCATTTTCCCGCACTGTACACGTATTAAAAAGTACGAAATCTGCCTCTTCTTTTTCTGTAATTTCATATCCTGCAATTTCAAGAATGCCGCGAAGCTTTTCGGAATCGCGGGCATTCATCTGGCAGCCGAAGGTTTTGATACATGCAGTCAGCGGGCGGCCCAGCTCTTTGCTTAGCTCCAGCACTGCCTTTTTCAAAACGGCCATGTAATAATACTGACGATCCGGCTCCTCTGCAGGAGCCATTTTCGTAAGATCGATCTGTTCTAAATTCATATCACGGAACATACTTTTCTTTTCCTTCCTGTATTCCTGTTCTAAATCTCTGTAACAGTTTATACGACACTGATTCAAAAAGCAAGTGACAACGGAATAAAAGAGGCTGCGGCAAAATCCTCCAATCCTGCGGCATCCTCTTTTCCGGTTAGTTGTGAGACAGTCTCTGTCTGCGTCAGGGGCGAACCTGACCGCTGCCAAAGATAATATATTTTGTCGTCGTCAGTGCTTCCAGCCCCATCGGTCCCCGGGCGTGAAGCTTCTGCGTACTGATTCCGATTTCTGCGCCAAATCCAAATTCGAACCCGTCTGTAAAACGCGTGGACGCATTTACGTATACGGCAGCTGCGTCTACTTCATCGAGAAAACGCAGTGCATTTTTATAATCCCGCGTAATAATGGCTTCAGAATGGCCTGTATTATAATGATTGATGTGTTCGATTGCCTCATCAATGGAGGACACTGTTTTGACTGAAAGAATATAGTCAAGATATTCTTTTCCCCAGTCTTCTTCTGAAGCAGGCACTCCGCCTTCTGTACATGCAAGTGCTTTTTCATCACAGCGAAGCTCCACATGATGATTATCCAGCCGTTTTTTAAGCTCTTTCATCAGCTGCTTTTCCACTTTTTCATGGACGACAATGGACTCACATGCATTGCAAACACCGATGCGCTGTGTCTTTGCATTATCAATAATATTGACTGCCATTTCAAGATCGGCAGTTTCATCCACATAGATATGGCAGTTTCCTGTGCCGGTTTCAATAACCGGAATTGTGCTGTTGTTTACCACCGCACGGATCAGTCCGGCTCCTCCCCGTGGAATCAGAACATCCACATACTGCTTCAGTCTCATAAATCTGGATGTGGTCTCACGGTCCGTCACCTGAATCAGCTGAATCGCCTGCACCGGTATCTGACAGTCAGCAAGCGCCATCTGAATGACCTTTACAATTTCCGTATTGGAATGAATCGCATCACTTCCGCCTTTCAGAATAACAGCATTTCCCGTCTTGAAGCATAAGCCGAAGGCATCAGCCGTTACATTGGGTCGCGATTCATAAATTATACCGATTACACCAAGAGGCACCCGTTTTCTTCCGATCATCAGTCCGTTGGGCCTTTTTTTCATCTCTGAAACTTCACCGATGGGATCGTCAAGACGTGCGATCTGCCGCAGTCCTTCCGCCATGCCCTCTATTCGGGAATCATTCAGTGCCAGACGGTCCACCAGTCCCTCATGCATGCCGATTTCTCTCGCTGCACGGATATCCTTTTCATTTGCTTTCAGGATCTGACTGCGGTACGTTTCGAGATACTCCGCTGCTTTTTCCAGAGCATCATTTTTCTGTGCAGTGGACAGGCTGCGCAGCACCGGTTCCGTCCCTTTCGCTGCTTTTCCGATGGATGTCAGAAGGACATCCGGATCACCAAAGAAACGTTCTTCCGTAATGAGATACTGGGGAAGGATATCGTGTGCCTGGGAAGGCACCTCATCCATTACCTGAAATTCAAATGCAATGGCTACCGTCGGATGGAGCGGATGTTGTGACAGGTAACGGTCGTAAAAGCCTTTGCCGTATCCGCAGCGATGACGCATTGCATCAAATCCCACACCGGGAACAATCAGGAGCGCATTGTCACAGGAAG
>JAXEBU010000146.1:0-11868 GCA_034093895.1 Candidatus Choladocola sp.
CTCCCATCAGGAACCCGATCCTGTACCCTTCCGTATACGTGTCTGCCATGGATCCAATTTCTTCTTCAGAAAGAGAATTCAGGAACTCCGCTGTTTTTCTTTCATTTTCTGAAACGTACTCTCCGAACTGATACAGATACCGAAGATCTGTCAGATCAGACTCCATAATAATTTTTGTGGCAAAATCAAGCGAAGGATCCACAGCCTCACGGATCCTTCCGGTCACAAACAGTTCACTGTAGTCACTGACAAACCAGTAAACAATCTGCTGAATTGCCTTATACTCCGGAAGTGTCTCCTGCTCAAAGCAGTTGTAAATCTCAATAAACAGTTCAAGCAGAACCGTGGTCTCTTCCAGGCGCCCTTCAACCACGTATACAATCAGACCACGCAGCTCCGTGTAAAGAAAGCTCAGAATTCTTCCGTGTACTTCCCCCAGCGTCTCCACCGCATATTCCGGATTACCGTAGCTTGTGTCATAATTTTCCGGCAGAATGTCCTCATACAGAGACCTGTTCAACCTTTCCCACTGCTCCAGTGAATACTGCTTCGTCTCACCGGACTCTGTTTTTTCCTTCAGGTCTGCCATCTGAAGCAGAAACTCTGCCATTTTTCTGAAATAAACGCAAAAAGGGGCGGGAACCGTCTCTTCTTCACGGATACCCTGTATCCGTTGTACTGCAAGACAATACCGCTCCTTCAGATATTCTTCTTTTTCTTCCATTTGTCCCATTCTTCCCTCCGGCAGTTTTTTATTTTACCAGTCCGATACACACAATAAAAAACCATACTGCAATAACCAACGTACTCAGAATTGTCCCCAGTTTGCTGCAGAAATATGACTTGCACTCATCTCGAAATCCCGCAAACCCGTACCGCAGACCACAGGCAGCCATCATTATTCCGCAGAATCCCGCTGCCCCGATCCACTCACTTGCCATGCCGTGCAGCAGGTAAGAAGCTCCGAGCAGCACCAGCAGGATCACAAAAGAAGCGATGCCAAGCACTGCCGAAGCGATACTGTTTGTGGAATACTTCTTTTCCACAAACGAATATACCTGTCTTTTTGCCATTATCTTTCCTTTCTGTTCTTCCATCCTGCCGACATACGATAATACCCTATGCCGGACAGGCAGAAAATTCCATATCCGATCAGTCCGCCCAGCATGTTGAGAATCATATCATCCACGTCAAAGCACCCCACCTGAAAAATCAGCTGGGATATCTCAACCAGAGCACTGATTTCAAAACTCAGAAGTCCGACTTTCCAGAACCTGCGCACCCCTCTTGCCATGATGGGAAGCAGTGCACCGAAGGGAACGAATCCCAGAATATTTCCGCCAAGGTTCAGCAGCACAGCTCTGGTTCCGAGAATATCCCGGCAGGTCAGATACCGGAAAATCTCCCGGAACGGATAAATATTGCAGTTGTATGCTGATCCGTCCATACCTCTTCCATAGCTCTCCGCAAAAAACAGAGCGTAAACCAGACCTGTGAAATAGATGCAGAAAAGACATGCTCCGGAAATCTTAATTCCCTTTTTCACAGTCAGTTCCATCAGATCAGCACGTTATTTTTACTCTTGATCAGCTTTGCACCGCTTACGAGTAAAATTACTCCCGTCGTAACTCCCGTCACAATCATGATAATTCCCATCACAAGGTTCCAGATTCCAGTATTCGCAACAGTTTTGAACAGTTTTTCATTCATTCGCCTTACCTCCGGATCTTTTATGCTCCATACTGTGCATAGTATGCGTCAATCGCCGTCTTTATTGCATCATCGATAATTACTTTTCCCTTGTATTCTTTTCCGTAAAGATGTTCAACGACTTCGGCCATTGTAACAATAGCAGTTGTCTTCAGTCCGTATTTTTCCTCGATTTCTGCCAGAGCACTCTTGCTGCCCTGTCCGCGCTCCATCCGATCCACGGAAACAACAAGGCCGATCACATCCACATCCCCCTGTGCACGGATAATTGGCAGCGTCTCCTGAATGGAGGTTCCTGCAGTAGTCACATCTTCAATAATAATCACACGGTCTCCGTCTGAAATCGGGCTTCCGAGAAGAATTCCCTTATCTCCGTGGTCTTTTACTTCTTTTCTGTTGGAACAGTAACGGATATCCTTCCCATACAGTTCACTGATTGATGTTGTGGCAGCTACGGTAAGCGGTATCCCCTTATATGCCGGTCCGAACAGAACATCAAAATCAAAACCGAACTTATCATTAATTGCACGCGCATAATACTCACCAAGTCTGCGCAGCTGAGTACCTGTACGGTAGAATCCGGTATTAACGAAAAACGGTGTTTTCCTTCCGCTCTTTGTTACAAAATCACCAAATTTCAGGACCTCACAGTCCACCATAAACTCTATAAATTCCTGCTTGTACTGTTCCATATCTGTATCCTTTCTTTTTTCTGTTCTTCCTGTTATCTCTGTCTGACAAACGCCGTTTTAATGAACGGCCCCGATCAGTTCCCGGATGTCTTCTACTTTCTGGCGCTCCATATACGCTGCGATTCCGTCAATCACTTCCAGTGTTGCCGTCGGATTGCGGAAATTTGCCGTACCAACCGCCACTGCCGTCGCACCTGCAAGAATCAGCTCCAGCGCGTCTTCTGCCGTTGCCACTCCTCCCATTCCGATAATCGGAACAGATACTGCCTGAGCAGTCTGATACACCATGCGCACTGCAACAGGATGAATGGCCGGTCCTGAAACACCGCCCGTTTTATTTGCAATGGCAAAAGTACGACGGTTTACATCGATTTTCATTCCCGTCAGCGTATTAATCAGAGAAAGGGCATCTGCACCTCCCGCTTCCGCTGCTTTTGCGATTTCTGTAATGTCCGTCACATTCGGACTCAGCTTCATGATTACCGGCTGTTTTGCATGGCGCCTGATCTCTCCTGTTATTTCCTCAACCGCTTTCGGATCCTGTCCGAAGGAAATGCCGCCGCATTTTACATTCGGACACGAAATATTGATCTCCAGAAGATCCACCGGCTGATCGGAAAGCCGCTCCACAACTTCGCAGTAATCCTCTGTCGTTCTGCCGCAGACATTTACAATCACCGCCGTATCAAACTGCTGAAGAAACGGCAGATCACGCTGACAGAACGTATCAATTCCCGGATTCTGCAGTCCGATGGCGTTCATCATGCCTCCGCGGATCTCGGCCACCCTCGGAGTCGGATTGCCGGGCCACGGCACATTGGCCACGCCCTTCGTCACAACCGCCCCCAGCCTTGAGAGGTCCACAAACTCACTGTATTCCATTCCGGACCCAAAAGTGCCGGAAGCTGTCATAACCGGATTTTTCAGTTCCACTCCGGCAATATTTACCTTCATATTATACATAATCTGTCTCCTGTCTTCCTGCTCCGCCTTCCTGTGCACGTGTAAAATCAGTATCAGAGTTCCACATCCTCAGCCCGGAACACAGGTCCCTCTTTGCAGATTCTTTTATTGTGTACTTTTGAATGATCATCAACCTCTTTTGACCTGCAGACACAGGCAAGGCAGGCACCGACTCCACAGGCCATCCGCTCTTCCAGAGAAATCCAGCACTCTGTATTCTGCTCCTGTGCATACGTCTTAATGGCACGCAGCATCGGCGTGGGCCCGCATGCATAAATCACATCGGCAGTCAGCCCGTTTTCCCGGATGCAGTCCAGCACATTTCCTTTTGTCCCCGTGCTTCCGTCCTCTGTCGCAATATACAGCTTTCCCTTTGACGAGAGTTCATCCGTCAGAAACAGTTCATCTCTGTATCCCGCAATCACCTGTACTTCTCCGCCGATCTCCTTTGAAAGCTGCACCATGGGTGGAATACCGATCCCCCCTCCGATGAGAAAGGCTTTCTTTCCCTCCGGGCATCGTTCAGCCGGGAATCCGTTACCCAGGGGACCGAGTATATCAAGACAGTCACCCGCCTTGTATCCGCTGAACTCCTCTGTCCCTTTTCCGGCAACACGGTACACAATCCGCACCGCATTCCGTTCTTTATCCGTTTCGCAGATACTGATGGGTCTCGGAAGCATTCTGCCCGAATCATTGCTGTATACAGAAATAAACTGACCAGGCACTGCAGCACCTGCAATCTTCTCTGTCTTCAGCCACATACTGAAAATCTGAGCCGCAATCATCTCCTGGGAGAGTATCACCGCACGCTCTCTGAATTTTTCTGCCATAATCTTCTCCGTTCTGTGACGCCAGCCACCTTATCTGGCTGCAAGAGCACCGTTAATATCTGCTATCATATCAGCTACTGCCGCCCGGCTTGCCTCTGCAAATCTCTCCGGGCCGAAACCAGCGTATTTTTCCTGCTTATACGCAGCAATAATACCACGTGAAGAATTCACGATGGCTCCCAGACCGTCTTCATTGAAATAGTGAACCAGATCTGCCGCCTTTCCGCCCTGTGCACCGTAACCCGGCACCAGAATAAACGACTTCGGCATAACCTTACGAAGTACCCTGCCCATTTCCGGATATGTGGCTCCCACAACAGCCCCGATGTAACTGTAATCGTCTCCCATGCAGGAATCAGCCCATTCAGCCACCTTCTCACCTACCAGCTCATACAGAGGTTTTCCGTCAATAAGACGATCCTGAAACTCTCCGCTGGACGGATTTGATGTTTTTACAAGGATGAACAGACCTTTCTTTTCTTCTCTGCACACATCGATAAACGGTTTGATTCCGTCAGATCCCAGATAAGGATTTACTGTCGCGAAATCTTCTCCGAAGGGAGTCAGCGTCTGTCCGCCAACCTTCACCTTTCCGAGATGAGCCGTCGCGTACGCCGCAGAAGTGGATCCGATATCGCCACGCTTTACATCGCCTATCACAATCAGACCTTTTTCTCTGCAGTAATCTACCGTCTTTTTAAATGACTGCAGTCCCGGAATTCCAAACTGCTCATACATGGCAATCTGAGGCTTGACTGCCGGAATTAAATCGTATATTTCATCCACAATCGCTTTGTTGAACTGCCAGACTGCTTCCGCAGCTCCTTCCAGCGTCTCTCCGAACTCCGAAAACGCCTTTTTTGTAATGTGCTCCGGAATGTAGCCCAGCATCGGGTCCAGTCCGACTACGATCGGTGCATTCGTTTTTCTGATGTTTGCAATCAGTTTCTGAATCATGGTTGATTTTCCTCCATTTTCTGATTTATTGTCACTGCTCCCCGCAGTTACCAAATCTTTGCATATTCTAACATAAGGTATTTCTGTCTGCAAGTTCTATCTGAATGGGGCATCCCTTCTTTTATTACCTGTATCTCTGTCATCTGACTCTTCCGCCGCTCTTCCTGCCGGACATATAAGCCCTCGCGTACTTGTACACTCCGTTTATTGCATATGCGCAAAACAGAAAGCAGGAAACGGGAACGGAAAAACCGGCATAGCGATATGCCCGAAATGTCATTGCTGCCGATTTCATCTTACTTCCCGACTTTCCCTTCGCTGTCAGCCGGTATTTCAGCAGCGGTCGATCAACACCGACCGCCCGTCCGTATTTCTTCAGGATTCTCAGCCACGTGATATAATCCTCATGACTGTCTTCGTGCTCCATCGGGAACTGGCGGGCCACTTCCGTCAACAGAACCACGGAAGAACAGTTAATACAGTTATGGAGAAGGAGTGAGCGGTATGTAATCTCCTCCCGGACCCCGATCACCCGCCCGGTACAGATCCCGTCCGGTGTCACCAGTTCTCTTCCTGTTGAACAGAGCACTGCATTTTTCTCCTGCATCCGTTTCATCTGGATCTTCAGTTTGTCCTTTTCCCACCAGTCGTCAGCATCCAGAAATGCCGTATATTTTCCTCTGGCCAGCTCCACACCCCGGTTTCTTGAAGCCGCTGCTCCCATGTTGTTTTCATTGACCAGGTAACGTACCTGAATCATATCTCTGTATTGCTCCATCACCCGATCCAGATCATCGGGGGACCGGTCATTCAAGACAATGACTTCAAGCGGGACCTCCTGGGCAAGAGCCGAATCAACTGCTTTCTGTATCGTCTCCGCGCACCGATAAGCCGGTATAATCACTGACACCAAGGGTTCCATCATTTAAATCTCCTGTATATCTTCTGATTTCACTGTTTCAGTTGCATTTCTGCTCTTTCTGTTCTTCCATATCTCCTGCTGAAGCCGTCACCTGCCACTGTTCCACGCCTTCCGTATTTTCTTTCTGAAACAGTATTTTAATTGTTGTGGCAATCAGCTGCAGATCCAGGAAGAAAGAATAATTCTCGATATAAGTCAGATCAAGCTTCAGCTTGTCATACGGCGTCGTATTATATTTACCGTATACCTGAGCATATCCCGTCAGGCCGGCCTTTACCTTCAGTCTGTACGGAAACTCCGGAATTTCCTTCGTATACTCAGCAGCAATTTCCGGCCGCTCCGGGCGCGGTCCCACAAGAGACATATCACCCTTTATTATATTGAGGAGCTGCGGCAGCTCATCAAAATGAATATTTCGCAGGATCCGCCCGATCGGTGTCACTCTGCTGTCCTGCTTCATTGCAAGCCTTGCGCCCTGTTTCTCAGAATCTACGCGCATACTCCTGAATTTGTAGACAAGAAATACTTTTCCGTCCTTTGTAAGGCGTTCCTGCTTGTAAAAAACGGGTCCCCCGTCATACACCTTTACAAGAAAGGCAATCAGCAAAAACAGCGGTGAGAGAATGATCAGGAACAGTACGGAACATACGAGATCAAAAATCCGCTTAATAGCCTGCTGTTCCACGGTCAGTCCGCAGTTCCGGAACAGAAGCAGGGGTGTATCAAACATATGCATCTTCTCCGAACTCATAATCATGATATCGGAAATTTTGGGCTGGCAGTAACAGCGTATGTTATTCTCAAAACAGAATTTAAGGAATACGTTCCGCTCATGAGCCGGAATATCTCCGATCATCACAGACTCATGTTTCAGGATCTCCCGTTTGATTGCTTCTTCACCCTTTTTCAGAGAAATCGTTCCGGTAATAATGTATTTGTCTTTCCGGCTCTCCATCTTCCTGATCAGCGGTTTCGGACTGAACCGTCCATAGATCAGAAGAATTTCATGGGGCGGATATATCCATGAATAAATAAGCCGCATAAACAGAACCCAGATCAACACGGCCACCAGATTGATACCTGTTACGCGCAGCATGGGCTCCAGATGGGTCAGGAATTTCCACCGTCCGATCAGCGCCAGCTGGATGTAAGCAATCACGTTCACAAGAAGCACCGAAAAAATCTGCGAGAGAATAACGTCAAGAATGCGCATATATCCCACTTTGAATGCAGAAAACAGTTTGGAAATCATGACAACAAGAAGCGCATACAGCACAATCAGTGCCCAGTTTCCTCTGCGCCAGTAAAGCTTTCCGATAATTGCCTTTGAATTATAGTCATTAAACCATGCATATGCAAAAACACCTGTCTGAATTGCCACAATCAGAACAGATGCCAGAAACATGATCAGTCTCTTATATCGTTCTCTTCTTCTCAAAACTATTACACTCCTCTTTGGTTTCATTTATTATAGAACACTTCTTGTGAATTGACAACCTTAAAGGCATTTTGCAGCCATTTTACTTCGTTCTTTCTGTAATGTCAAATGTGGAAAAAAAGTTATTAAAATATTAAGATTTTTTTACTTTTCAATGACTTGCTTTTGATATATATAGCAGATATAATAAGTCTGAGCACAGGAATAACCTGTAAGACCCGGAAATATTTGGGCATGAATAAAGGGGAGGGAATCATGAAAATCAAAAAAATTATTTCTGCCTTCTGCCTTGCTGCCGGTCTTGCGCTGTCTGTTCCCGCCATTTCTTCTCAGATTGGCGTTACAGGAACTGCATCGACGGTCATGGCTGCAGAAGGATGGAATCAGGACGCAAACGGCTGCTATTATCTGCAGGGCAGCACACGGCTGACCGGTCTGCAGAAAATCGGAGGTTCGACGTATTATTTCAACGCAAACGGTTATCGTCTGACAGGCGCTGTCCGGATCAACAACTATACGTATTACTTCCGTCCGGATAACGGGGCACTCCAGACAGGTGTCTCCGGTCTCGTGAAA
Organism: Candidatus Choladocola sp.; assembly: GCA_034093895.1. GTDB lineage: Bacteria > Bacillota > Clostridia > Lachnospirales > Lachnospiraceae > Choladousia. Next base: position 8,092 of record JAXEBU010000146.1, read on the forward strand.
GATACGGTCAACAAAAACACTTACTACTATTTTAATTCAGCAAAAAACGGATCGATCGCCGTGAATGCCTGGGTAAAATCAAACGGCGGATACTTTTACGCCAACGCATCAGGTCAGGTTAAGCTTGGTACCATAAAGGTAGGCTCCAAACTGTACCATATTACAGCCACAGGACGGCTGACCTCTTACAAAAAGTCTTCCTTTGATAAAAAGTATTATTACGCCGCATCCAACGGCGTACTGAAGACAAAGCTTCAGACCATCAACGGCAGGCTGTATTATTTCAATCCGAAAACCGGTGAGCGTCAGACCGGTACAATCAAGGTCGGAAAGTATACGTATCACTTTAACGGACAGAACGGAAGAGCCCGCATCGGCTGGGCACAGCTTACGTACGGTGACAAAAAGAACTGGTATTATTTCGATTCCAAGGGCCGGCGCGTTTCCGGTTTCCAGACAATCAAGAACAACCGGTATTACTTCAATCCGAAGAACAATGACGCCCGCGTGGAAAACTGCTGGATGAAGATCGGCAAAAACCGCTATTACTTCAATTCCAAAGGTGTTATACAGACCGGATTCTTCACCGTCAACGGGAAACGGTACTATGCAACCTCAACGGGAGTCCGTAAAACCGGATGGCAGACAGTAAACGGACACAGATACTTTATGGATACGGCGACAGGCGTTATGAAAACCGGCTGGTTTACCTATAAAGGCCAGAAGTATTATCTGAATCCGACAAAATCATCTTCCACCTACGGAGCTGCCAAAGTCGGCTGGACCAAGATCAGCGGTTCCTGGTACTATTTCAACAATGACGGTTCCATGAAAACCGGCTGGCTGATTGATAATATGAAATACTATTATCTTGACAAGACAACGGGAAAGATGCTGACCGGCAAGCATAAGATAGACGGTAAGGTCTATGATTTCGGTACGAGCGGCGGTTTTTCAGCTAATATTTCCGGCGAATGGTGCATCCGGGTAAACCGGAAGAACTGCTGTATTACGATTTACAAAGGCAATACTCCTGTGAAAGCCATGATCTGTTCCACAGCAAGAGCAGGACATACCACACCGACGGGAACCTTCCGTCTGCTGGACAAGCTGCGCTGGCATGAACTGATCGGTCCTTCCTGGGGCCAGTACTGTTCTCACATTACGAGTGATATCCTGTTCCACTCTGTAACGTATACACGGTATCACGATAATCATTCTCTGTTCACAGGTGCTTACAACAATCTGGGATCACCTGCATCTGCCGGATGTATCCGTCTGAGAGTGATTGATGCAAAATGGATGTACGAGAACTGCCCGATCGGAACGAAGGTTATTATCAGTGATAATGAGGCAATGCCCCTTGGCAAACCTACCATCACGAAAATTCCCGCAAACCAGAACTACGATCCCACCGATCCTTACGCATAAAAAAAGATCCGCACCGGCCAAAATGGCCGGTGCGTTTTTTCTGACTGTTCTATTCTTTTTGAGTTCCCATCCGACAAACACATTCTGTCAGGATTCGTCGGTTCCTTCGCCCATTCCACTTTCAATATATGCAGAAAGCTCACTTATAGCTTTTTCTTCATCTGCTCCCGTGCATACAAGTACAATTTCATCCTTCTGCTGCACACACGCACTTAAAACTCCCAAAAGGCTCTTTGCATTGAATTCTCTGCCACGAAAACGGATCATAACACTGGATTCATATTCTATCGCTCTGTTGCAGAGACCCTTGGCAGGTCTCAGGTGAAAACCGGAAATATTCTTCACAATCAGTCTTTTTTCCATCAATTACTCATCAGTCCCTTCTGTGCTGTCACCTTTTATCTGAAGCTGTGCTTCTGCTGTCACCATCAGCGTCACATCAGATACCAGTTCATATCCCTCCGGCAGTTCAATCTCCACCGGTATCTCATATACACCCGGCTCCACACAATCGCTGAGGTCAATCGTTGCCTTGACCGCAGCAGCCTCAATATCACTGTCTCCTTCTGCAGCGTGAATTACCACAGGGATCACATCAGCCGGTGAGAATGTAAGAATCATATTCTCCGGTTTGTTTGTAATCTCAAGATTCGACAGCGGAATCTGAAGCGTCCTGTCTCCCTTTTTCTCTATCTGAACCGACACTGAAATTGTGGGGTCGGCATCAGCCACAAGGCGAAGACCTTCGATATTATTGAGTGTTTCTGTAATATCCAGATCCTCCTCAATGTTTTCCGTTGCACCGTCAATGGAAATGGCTTCCTCCAGAACAATTTTGCCGTTCAGACGTGCAAGCGCTTCCTGTGTGCCCACAAGATTAACGGTAACGGGAATCGTCGTCACACCTGCCAGCTGATAGCCTTCGGCCGGTGTTCCCACTGTCTTCACTTCAACCGGAATATCTGCCATTACTTCCCACAGTAATACATCTACTTTGACTGTATTGTCAGACAGGAGTACACCAGAGGAATCTTTGATCTGAAGCCGGCTCATCTGTACAGGATCACCGTTTTTATCATACACCTGAAGCACTGCCGTGACTCTCTGGTCTGTCTTCATACCGGCTACATTTACATTCGCCACCACCTGGCCGATTCTGTTCAGAATGCTTTCCGGGCCTGCAATCTGCACTGTCTTGCCCTGAACCACCTCTGTTCTTCCCACTTCGAATCCATTGTCAGGCTTGCCCGTCGTATTAACCGTTACAACAAATTCACTCTGCTTCTTCTGTTCCAGCTTAACTTTCATGGATGAGGGAACAATCTCCATCTCATCCAGCGTCACCGCCGGATTTCTGCACGTCACAGTCAGCGGAACGGAATTCATCTCATTCAGGTTTTCCATATCCGCCACAACAGTGAAATCTTCTTTCGTCAGGCTGTTCAGGACACTTCTCCGCTCTGTTACCTTAATGATCACTGTTTCATCCGAAATAATATCAAAAACCTTGTCAATTTCTGTCACACTCTCTTCATTGATGACATTAATCTCCACATCCTTGATCAGAATTGATTTTGTCGGATTATCCACATTCACCACCAGAAGCCAGATCAGGAAAGCCACCAGCAGAGACAGAAATTTCAGACCGAGATTTCTGGTGAATTTATGCTTCATTTTTATTCCAACCTTTCCAGAGTTTAAATTTCTTCGTAGCAGCAGACTTGTTCTGGATAAGAATAAGCTGTTCTTTCAATGTATCAGCAGAAATATTCCGCTTCAGTTCTCCTTTGTAAGCCACTGAGATATATCCCGTCTCCTCCGAAACAATAACTGTCATGGAATCTGTAACCTCACTGATGCCAACGCCGGCTCTGTGACGCGTTCCCAGCTCTTTGCTCAGCATCATGCTGTCTGAAAGGGGCAGATAACACGTTGCCGATGTTATTCTGTTTCCCTTGATGATAACGGCACCATCATGGAGCGGAGTATTGTGCTCAAATATATTAATCAGTAACTGGCTTGTCACAACGGAATCAAGCACGATTCCTGTCCTCTCATACTCCTCCAGACGTATATTCTGTTCAATTACAATCAGTGCTCCCGTCTTTACTCTGGCCATTTCTACACAGGCCTTGACAATTTCATTCACCGTTTTATCGCTGAACCGTTCTGTCACAGTACGATTGGAATCGATAATGGGCAGCAGAGCCGAGACAATCTGTTTTTCACCAAGCTGCTCCAGCGCCCTGCGCAGTTCGGGCTGAAAAATAATCACTGCAGCAATAATTGCAATATCAACTGCTCTGTTCACAATATACACCAGCGTATCCATCTGAAGCAGATATA